>DATIWS010000085.1:0-15714 GCA_035519275.1 Acidocella sp.
ATTCACCGCCGCGCATCAGCGCCTGTTCGGCTTCGTCACGCCGGAAAAGCCGCTGGTGGCCGAGACCGTGCTGGTGGAAGCCAGCGCCCCCGGCGAGGCGCTCACCGAACCTGAGATCGCCGCCAGCCCGCTCCCCGCGCCGCTGGAAACCGCCCGGATGTTCACCGGCGGCCAGGCGCAGGAAACCCCGGTTTACGACCGCGCGGCCCTCGGCGCGGGCGCAAAAATCTCCGGCCCGGCGATCCTGAAGGAGGCCATCGCCACCACCATCGTCGAACCCGGCTGGACGGCGGAGATCACGGCGCGCAACCATTGCATCCTGCACCGCACGGCACCCCGCGCCAACGCGGTGATCGCCGACGCGGCAAAGCCCGACCCGGTGCTGCTGGAACTTTTCGCCAATCTGTTCATGTCCGTCGCCGAGCAGGCCGGGGCGGTGCTGCGCAACACGGCGCAGAGCGTGAACATCAAGGAAAGGCTGGATTTTTCCTGCGCGATTTTCGACGCCGCGGGCAATCTCGTTGCCAACGCCCCGCATGTGCCGGTGCATCTGGGCGCCATGGGCGCCTCGGTCCGGCATGTTATTCTGCTCCGCGGCACAAGCCTCAAACCCGGCGATGCCGTGGCGCTCAACAACCCCTATGCCGGCGGCACGCACCTGCCCGATATCACCCTCATCACCCCGGTTTTCGACGAAACAGGAACGGAAATCCGCTTCTTCACCGCCTGCCGTGGCCACCATGCCGATATCGGCGGGCTCACCCCAGGCTCCACCCCGCCGTTTTCAAAAACGCTGGAGGAAGAAGGGGTTGTCATCGACAATTTCCTGCTCCTCTCAGGCGGCGAGTTCCAAGAGCTGGAGTTCCGCGCCATCCTCGCCGGGGCCAAATACCCGGCCCGCAACCCGGACCAGAACGTGGCGGACATAAAGGCGCAGATCGCCGCCAACGCTACCGCCGCCAACGCGCTGGGGGTTATCGTGTTCCGCTATGGCTGGGACGTGGTGGCCAATTACATGCGCCATGTCATGAACAATGCCGAAGCCGCCACCCGCGCCGCCATCCTGCGCCTGCGTGACGCGGAGTTCAGTTACACCATGGATAACGGCGCGCCTCTGCGTGTGTCGCTGCGCATCGACCGCGCCACCGCCAGCGCCACGGTGGATTTTACCGGCACCGGCCCGGCGGGGCAAAACAATTTCAACGCGCCGAAGGCCGTCACCACTGCGGCGGTGCTGTACGCCTTCCGCTGCCTCACCGGCACTGACCTGCCGCTGAACGAAGGCTGCCTGAAGCCGCTCACCATCATCATCCCCGAGGGCTCCTTCCTCGCCCCGCCGTCCGGCTCCGCCGTGGTCGCGGGCAATACCGAGGTTTCCCAGGCTGTTACCGTGGCCCTGCTCGGCGCCATGGGGGCCTGCGCGTCGGCCCAGGCGACGATGAACAACTTCCTGTTCGGCAACGCGCGCCACCAATATTACGAGACCATCTGCGGCGGCGCCGGGGCCGGCCCCGGCTTTAATGGCTGTTCCGCCGTGCACACACACATGACCAACACCCGCATCACCGACCCCGAGGTGCTGGAGCTGCGCTTTCCCGTGCGCGTCGAGGAATTTTCCATCCGCCAAAACTCCGGCGGCGGCGGAAAATTCACCGGCGGGGATGGCGTTACGCGCAAAATCCGGTTTTTAGAACCCATGACCGCCACCATCACCGCCTCGCGCCGCACCATCCCGCCCTTCGGCCTCGAAGGCGGCGCGCCCGGCGCGTGCGGCGAGCAATATGTAGAGCGCGCGGACGGCACGGTGGAGCCCCTGCCCGGCTGCGCCGCGGCGGAGCTGGCCGCCGGGGATGCATTCATCATCAAGACCCCTGGCGGCGGCGGGTACGGCACGCTTTGAAAAAGCACATCGCCCTCTGGCTGATCCCGCTCGGGCTCGTCCTGGCCCTGCTTGGCGTGCTTCTGGCCCTGCCCGGCTTTGTCAGCTCCCAGGCGCACCGCCCGGCCATGGAGGCCTTCGCCTCCTCAATCACCGGCCGCAACGTGCATATCGGCGGCAAGCTCTCGCTCGCCCTGCTGCCCCGGCCCGAGATCACGGCGACGGACGTCACCATTTCCGGCCCGGACAAGGCGGTCATCACCGCCCGCGCCCTGGTGATGGACATCTCGCCAACCGCCCTGCTGCGCGGCCAGCTCGCGGTACAGACGCTCAACCTCGAGAAACCCAGCATCGATTTCCCCTGGCCGCTGCCCGCCGGGCCGAAATCCATCGCCCCGCCCCCCTGGCTCGCCGCCCTGCACGCGCATCTGAGCAACGGCACCGTGCGCTTCGGCGGCATCGGTTTCACCGAGGTCAGCGCCGATCTGTTCACCAGCCCGGGCGGAGCGGTCAGCGTCTCCGGCAATGGCGCGCTTCTCGGCCAGGGCGTCACGCTGAGCCTGGCGTTGGGGCAAACGGCGCTCGATCAATCCGCGCCCATCTCCATCCAGGCCGGTCTCCTCGGCAGCAGCCTGTCGTTCTCCGGCACGCTGAGCGCGCAGAGCAGCCTCGCCGGCCAGCTTGCCGCCAAGCTGGTTCAGGGCATCACCGGCAGCGCCACGCTCTCCGTGGACGCCAGCGGCGTCAACGCCAGCCAACTCAGCCTGCAGCAGGGCAACGCCAGCCTCTCCGGCAGTGCCTCCTCTAGCTTCGCCGCGCCGGGGCTGAACGCCACGCTGAACGGTCAGAACCTCGATCTCGACGCGATGCGCGCCCAGGCCCAGCCGCTTGCCCTCGTCTGGCCCGCGCTGCCGCCCATCTCGCTCAATCTGCAGGCCAGCAACGTCACCCTCGCCGGGCAGAACTTCCCGGCGCTGCAGACCAGCCTCGCCACCGGACCGGGCGGGGTGGCCCTCAACAGCCTCGCCCTCACCCTGCCCGGCGGCGGCACGCTGAACACCACGGGCAGCGCCAGCCCCGCCGGGGCGCTCACCGGGCAGGCAAGCCTCACCATCCCCGACACCGCCGCCCTGGCCGCGGCGTACCACATTACGCGCCCCGCCTCCTGGCCCAGCGCGCGCCTCGCCGCCACGCTGGGCGGCACGCTCGCCAGCCCGGTGCTGCGGAACCTCTCCGGCACGCTGGGGCCCGATCATGTCTCCGGCAACCTCATCCTGAGCCCCGGCCATGCCGCGGGCCGCCTCGCCTTCGACCATCTGACCCTGGCCCCGCTCATCGCCTGGGCCGGGCAGCGCCAGGGCGAAGGCTTCACCTTCGACGGCGAGATCACCGCCGCCCGCGCCGATGCCGGGCCGGTGAAGCTGCAAAACCTCGCGATCGACGCCTTGCTGGACGGCGTGCTGAACATCCGCCGCGTCTCGGCCAATCTCTATGGCGGAGTGGCCGCAGGCAGCTTCACGCTGGCCTCCTCCGGCCAAGTCACCTCGGCGCATGGGTTGCTCGACATTCCCTCCGCCACGCCGCTCGCCGCCCTGCTGCCCGCGGGCCGGGTGCCGCCCGCAGCACTCACCGCGCCGCGCCTAACCGTGCTCATCGCCGCGCAGGGCCCGGCCAACGCGCTCGCCACCAGCGCCGTGGCCACGCTGGGGGATTTCACCCTCACCGCCGCGCCGGTCATCGACCTCACCCACATGTCCGCCACCGGCCCGCTCTCGCTGCACCACCCGGATGCGATTGCGGCCATGCAGCTGCTCGGACTGAACCAGAGACTGGCCTTCCCCGGCGCGGGGTCCATCTCGCTGCGCACGCGCTTCACCGCCTCGGCCAGCCAGTACGGGCTGAACGATTTCATCCTCACCTTCGGCGCGCTGGCCGCCAACGGCCAGCTGATGGTGCAGAACAGCACCATCTCCGGGCAGATCGACGCCGACACGCTGGCCCTGCCGCCGCTGCCCGAGAGCATCCCCCTGCCCACCGGCCTGCCGGTGCAGGGCAAGATCGGCATCAACGCCAGCCGCGTGCTCTATGCCGGCAGGCCGATCCTCGGCCAGAGCACCGCCACCCTCACGCTGGGGCAAACCAGCGCCAAGCTGGCGCTCACCCAGGCCGCGATCGGCAATGGCAGCCTCTCAGGGAGCCTCGCCGCCACGCTCAGCCCCAGCGCGCCGCCGGAATTCAACCTCAACCTGCTGGCCCAGAATATCGACGCGCCATCCCTGGCCCTGCCGGTCAGATTTCCCTTCAGCCTACCCACGGGCACGGTGAACGCCACCGCCAACCTCACCGCCAGCGGCTACAGCCCAAAGAACTGGCTGGCGACCTTGGGCGGCACCGCCACGCTCACCGCCACGCAAGGCCGCCTGGGCGGCATCAGCCTCGGCAATTTCAATGCCGCGCTCGGCACGCCGGATGCCGCGCATAGGCTACGCAGCGCCCTGGCCTATGGCAGCACGCCCTTCACCACGCTCAGCCTCGCCGGCACGCTGGCCCAGGGCAACTGCACGCTCACCCAGGCTACCCTCACCGGGCAGGACGGCACGATCAGCGCGGCCGCGGAAAGCGGGATCGACTTTTTCGACAAGGCCCTGGCCCTGCGCCTCGCCCTGCATCCGGCGGTGACGCCGCCCGTGTCAGCCTCGGTGCTGGTGCTCGGCCCCTGGAGCGCACCCAAACGCAGCTCCCAGCTCAAATCCGCCCTGGGCTGGAAACCCGCTCCCGCGCAATAAAAAACCCGGCCTGAAGCCGGGTTTTTCTGGGGAGCAGCTAATTACCGCTCGTCGTCATTGCCTTCCGGCTGCACGTCGATATCCGCCTCGATCACGCCGGTATCGTCGTCGAGGTCATCCGCGTCCTCCAGGATGTCCTCATCATCGGCGTCATCGGGCACTTCCACGTCCACGTCATCGCCGTCGAGCATCGGCTTCGCCACCTTCTTCTGCTCTTCGGGCAGCGGCGCGGCGCGCTTCAGCCGCGGCTGCTCCACCGGCTGCTCGGTGCCGCATTTCGGGCACACCGCCGGCTCCTTGCCGAGGTCGAAAAACCGCGCACCGCAAGACACGCAGGTATGTTTTTCTCCAAGCTCCGGTTTCGCCATGTCCAACCTCAGGGTCAATTCGTCAATTTCACAAGGGCGGCGCGATGCCACGCTCTGCGGCCTATGTCAAACCACATTAGCCATGCTAATCGCGCGACATGGAATCACTCACGCCCCGCCCGCACCGCTCCGCCCGCCCCGCCGCGCCTCTTACCGGCAGCATCGGCGTTCCCGGCGACAAATCCATCAGCCACCGCGCCCTGATGTTCGGGGCGCTGGCGATCGGGCAGACCCGCATTTCCGGCCTGCTGGAAGGCGAGGACGTGTTGCGCACCGCCGCCGCCATGCGCGCGCTTGGAGCTGAAATCTCGCGTGACGGCGCGGATTGGCTGGTGGCCGGGCGCGGCATTGGCGGCCTCACCGAACCGGCTGACGTGCTGGACATGGGCAATTCCGGCACCGCCGCGCGGCTGCTGGCGGGCATCCTGGCCAGCCACGAGCTGTATGCGGTGATGACCGGCGACGCCTCCTTGCGCAAGCGCCCGATGGGCCGCGTGATCGAGCCGCTGAAGGGCACCGGCGCGCAGTTCTTCGCCCGCGCCGGCAACCGTTTGCCGCTCACCATCATCGGCACGCGCGAGGCCATGCCGCTCACCTACCGCCTGCCCGTCGCCTCCGCGCAGGTGAAATCCGCGATTCTGCTCGCGGGCCTGAACGCCCGCGGCGTGACCGAGGTGGAGGAACCGGAGCCGACCCGTGACCATTCCGAGAACATGCTGAAGCATTTCGGCGCTGAAATTTCGGTAACCCACGCCGGCAAGGGCCGCGTCATCCACCTCACCGGCCAGCCGGAGCTGCGCGCGGCTGACGTGATCGTGCCCGGCGATCCGTCCTCCGCCGCCTTCCCCATCGCCGCGGCACTTCTGGTTCCGGGCAGCCATGTCATCGTGAGTGGCGTGGGGCTGAACAAGCTGCGCACCGGGCTGTTCGAGACCCTGCGCGAGATGGGCGCGGAACTGGCCATCCAGAACGCCCGCATCGCCGGGGGCGAGCCGGTGGGCGACATCGCCGCCGCGCACACCGCGCTGCGCGCCGTGGACGTGCCGGCCGAGCGCGCGCCCAGCATGATCGACGAATACCCGATCCTCGCCGTGCTCTGCGCCGCCGCGAACGGCACCTCGCGCCTGCGCGGGCTCTCCGAACTGCGGGTGAAGGAATCCGACCGCCTGACCGCCACCGCCGCGCTGCTGCGGGTGAATGGCGTGCGCGTCGAGATCGAGGGCGACGACCTGATCATCCACGGCACCGGCGCCATCCCCGGCGGCGGGCTGGTGAAGACGCATATGGACCACCGCCTCGCCATGTCGGCCCTGGTGCTCGGCCAAGCCAGCGAGGCCCCGGTACAGATCGACGACGCCAGCTTCATCGACACCTCCTTCCCCGGCTTCCTGCCCCTGATGCACGGGCTTGGCGCGAACATGGTGGCGGCATGATGATTGTCGCCATCGACGGCCCGGCCGCCGCAGGAAAAGGCACCCTTGCAAAACGTTTGGCCGCCGCCCTGGGCCTGCCTTATCTCGACACTGGCATCCTCTACCGCGCCACCGCCAAGCGCGTGCTGGAGGCCGGCGCCTCCCCGGCCGATGCGGAGGCCGCGCTGCACGCCGCCCGCTCGCTCACGCAGGCGGATCTGAACCGCGCCGATCTGCGCGACGCGGCAACCTCCGCGGCGGCCAGCCAGGTCGCCTCCATCCCCGCCGTACGGCAGGCTCTGCTCGACTGGCAGCGCCATTTCGGCAATTCGCACGGCGCGGTGCTCGATGGCCGCGACATCGGCACCATCATTTTCCCGCATGCGGATGTTAAGCTCTTCATCACCGCCAGCGTGGAAGCCCGCGCCGAGCGCCGCTACAAGGAGTTTCTCTCCCGCGGCGAGACTGTCTTGCTTGCCGACGTCATCGCCGACGTGCAGGCGCGTGACGAAGCCGACCGCACCCGCGCCGCCGCCCCGCTGATGAAGGCGCCGGATGCCGAGCTGATCGACACCACCAACATGGACGCCGACACCGCCTTCGCCCAAGCGCTGGCGATTGTGCGGGGGAAGATCGCGGCCTGACGTTACGAGGGGCGACACGCACCGCCATGGACACGGGGCAGGTTTGGGGCACTAAAACAGTGAGACGCAATCACCGTGAAAGCGTGAAAAGGGTGAGAGAGAATCGGGGCAAGTTGTACTTGTTCACTCGGTATCAGGCGCAGGGGCCGGAATTCGGTCGATCACTTCCCAAGCCCCGCTAACTTTAGCAACAACATCACAATTCATTTCGTTGGCCTCATATTCAGTTGGCCTGGTACTTCCATCTAAATTGCCTAAATTGCGCCATTTTGTTACGATGAGTCGATAGCCGCTATCTGCCAAGTATTCATCGCCCAAAGCCAACGCTTCAAAACAAGCAAGATTTGGATTTGAATGGGTTTTTAGCGCCGTATTATTGGTCCTGCATTATTGCTGTTTTTGTTTGGGTTTCTAATCGGGCTGGGACGAAGACATTTAAATTGAGCCCCCCGACTCCATGGAAAAGCTTCCCATGGAGTCACACACTCAGGCCCCAGTTTCAAAAGTTTTTGGAGCGGCCTTTTTTCAAAAAGGCCGCATCCTTTCTGTTACGCGCTGGCCTGCGACACGAACTTGGTGACCAGATACGGCTCCAGCCCTTCCACGCCACCTTCCGAGCCGTAGCCGCTGTCCTTCACACCGCCGAACGGCGTCTCGGGCAGCGCCAGCCCATGATGGTTGATGCCAACCATGCCGGACTCGATCTGCGCGCCCAAAGCCGTCGCCGTCGCCGCGTCACGCGTATATGCGTAGGAGGCAAGGCCGTATGGCAGGCGGTTGGCCTCGGCGATGGCGTCGTCGAAGGTCTTGAACGGCATGAACAGCGCCAGCGGGCCGAACGGCTCCTCATGCAGCACGCGCGCATCGGCGGGGATGTCGGTTAGCACGGTGGGCTCGAAGAAATAGCCCTTGTTGCCAGCGCGCTTTCCGCCGGTTGCAATCTTCGCGCCCTTGCCCACGGCATCGGCGATCAGCGCCTCCATGGCCGCCACGCGGCGGTCATTGGCGAGCGGCCCCATGGTGGTGCCGGCATCCAGCCCGTTGCCGAGCTTGAGCGCCTCGCACTTGGCCACGAACTTCTCCAGGAACGGCTCGTACACGCCCTCCTGCACGATGAAGCGCGTCGGCGCCACGCAGACCTGCCCGGCATTGCGGAACTTGTTCGCGGCCAGGACGGTAGCGGCAGTGTCCAGGTCGGCATCGTTGAACACGATGGACGGCGCATGCCCGCCCAGCTCCATGGTGGCGCGCTTCATGTGTGCGCCCGCAAGTGCTGCCAGATGCTTGCCCACCACGGTGGAGCCGGTGAAGGAAATCTTGCGCACCACCGGATGCGGAATCAGATATTCGGAGATCTCCGCCGGCACGCCGAACACCAGCTGCACCACGCCCACCGGCACGCCGGCATCCACATAGGCGCGCACCAGCTCGGCGCAGCTCGCCGGGGTCTCTTCCGGGCCTTTCAGGATGAAGGCGCAGCCCGCCGCCAGCGCCGCGGAAATCTTGCGCACCGCCTGGCTCATCGGGAAGTTCCACGGGGTGAAGCCCGCGACCACGCCCACCGGCTCGCGCAGAGAGAGCTGGTACACGCCCGGCACGCGGTTGGGGATGACGCGGCCATAGGCGCGGCGGCCTTCCTCGGCGAACCAGTCGATCACATCGGCGGAGCCCATGATCTCGATCTTGGCCTCGCCCACCGGCTTGCCCTGCTCCATGGTCATCAGCCGGGCGATGGCATCGGCACGCTCGCGCACCAACTCCGCCGCCTTGCGCATCAGCTTGGAACGGTCATAGGCGGACATCTTGCGCCACACGGCAAAGCCCTTGGCCGCAAAGTCCAGCGCCTCGTCCAGGTCATCGGTCCCGGCATGCGCGAGCGTGCCGATCACCTCTTCCGTTGCCGGGTTGACGACATCGAGCGTGCGCCCGCCGCGCGCCGGGCGCCATTCGCCGCCGACATGCAGCAACACATTCTGATACATTGTTTTTCTCCTTTAGCTTTCGCGAATCAATTTGCGTACGATGTCGATCATTTCACTGATCTGGTCCGCCGTGGCGGCGAAGGGCGGTGCCAGCACCACGGAGTCGCCGGCGCAGCGCAGCACCAGACCTTCCTCGAAGGCCCTGCACAGAATCTTGAAGCCGCGCTCGCCCGGCTTGCCCTTCGGCGCTAGCTCGATGGCGCCCAGCAGGCCGAGGCCGCGCGTGTCGATGACATCCGGCTGCCCCTTGAAGCTGGCGACCTGCTCCAGGAAGCCCGGCGTCAGCTCCCGCACACGGGCGAAGGTGTCTTCCTCGCGGTAGATCTTCAGCGTGGCGAGGCCGGCCGCGCAGGCCACCGGATGTGCCGAATAGGTGTAGCCGTGATAGAACTCCACGACGTTGGGCGGCGCGGCATCCAGGATGGTCTGCTGGATGTCCTCATGCACCGCGATCGCCGACATCGGGACCGAGCCGTTGGTGATGGCCTTGGCCATGGTCATGATGTCCGGTGTGACGCCGAAGGTCTCTGCGGCGAAGGCGTGGCCGGTGCGGCCGAAGCCGGTGATCACCTCGTCGAAGATCAGCAAAATGCCGTGCTTGGTGCAGATCTCGCGCAGGCGCCGCAGATAGCCCTTGGGCGGCGCCAGGATGCCGGTGGAGCCGGCCACCGGCTCGACGATGCAGGCGGCGATGGTGTCGGCGCCATGCAGGTTGACGAAGCGCTCCAGGTCATCGGCCAGATCGGCGCCGTGCGTGCCCTCCCCCATCTCGAAGAAATTCTCCTTGATGTGGGTATGGCGCAGATGCATCACGCCCGGCAGACCGACGCCGAAGGCCTTGCGGTTGTTCACCATGCCGCCGACGGACCAGCCACCGAAATTCACGCCATGATAGCCGCGCTCACGGCCGACGAAGCGCATGCGTGAGCCCTCGCCGCGGACGCGGTGATATTGCAGCGCCACTTTCAGGGCCGACTCCACAGCCTCGGACCCGGAACTGGCGAACATGATGCGGTTGAGGCCCGGCGGGGTCAGCGCCGCCACCTCGGTGGCGAGCTTGAAACCGGGCGGGAAGCCGTACTGGAAGGGCGGCGCGTAATCCAGTTCCTCCATCTGCTTCGCCACGGCCTCGCGGATCTCGCGCCGGCCATGGCCCAGCGGAATGCAGTACAGGCCGGAGGAGCCGTCCAAGAGTTTCTCACCGCGCGTATTATAATAATAGACACCTTCGGCCCGCGCGATGATGCGCGGCTGTTCCAGGAACTGGCGGTTGGCGGTGAAAGGCATCCACTGGTTGATCAGCGGATCATTACTTGGATGTACGGCAGCACTCATGGTTGGCTCGCTCCTTCATGTGCCGCCAGTTTACTATTTTAAACAACGTTGACCAGAGTTTTGTTGCTTTCCGGCGCACGAAACAGCCACGCGCCGTGGCGCGCTTGTTTAAAATTTTCGGCAGTCGCAACGCGCGAATCTGACTTGCAAATTCCGTTTTGCGTTCGGAAATATATTAGGGTTAAAGTCCTGACCGAATTACCTGACTGAGATATTGCATGCTTGAATTACGTGTAGATTTTGACACCCGGCCTCTCCCTGCCCGCCCTCTGCCATTTGTTCCCGCCTGTTCAGGGCGAGACAGCTGCGGAAGACGGCAGGGAGACCCGGCGTGACCGTCAAACACGGTACGGGCACGCGAGACGAAGTTGCCGGTCTGATTCACGCGGGGCGAATCCTGGTCCTGGCCGGGGCGGAGGCCGATCTCGCCGGCCTGCCGCCTGGGCGCTGGGTCGGCGGCACAGCAGCAAGCTTCATCACCGCCACCGGCGAGCAGGAGGCCGATGGGCAAATTTTCTTTTCCGACCTCACTGGCGTCGCCCAGAATATCCGGCTGCATCACTTGAACCTTTCGGAAATGCGGCAGATAGGCCGGCTGCATCCGGCCAACGGTTTCACCATGGCCATCATCCCCGGCTTCAGCGAACTGCTCGCCGGCATCTCCACCGAGCTGCTGGATTACAACAGCATCTATAATGCGCCGCTATTCGGCTGGGTCAGCGCGGTTGATCCATCCCAGCTCGGCAAGCTGCAGCCAAAAAGCTTCGCCGGCGGCCCGGCGGGCAGCGCCGAGCACGCCGCGGTAATGAGCGTCTCCCTGCCCCATAACCTCTTTGCCCAGCTGCAGATCGCCAATCTGTTCAGCCCAGGCACCGGGCCGGAGATCCGCTTTGCCCAACCCGGCTTCGTGGCCGATGACGACTGCCTGATCGGCGGCAAGCCTGATAACCTGGCGCGCTATATCGAGGCAGCGCAGATCGACAGCCGCCTGCCGCTGGTTGCCGACCATGATGGCGCGCTGATTAATATTTCGATCATTGCCAGCGATGCGCAGACCGGCCGCGCCACCTTCCTGGCCCCGGTCACCCCCGCCCTCACCTACCGCTTCGCCGAGGATGTGCTGGACTACCGGTGCGAGTTCTCCCACACCCTGTCCGAGTTGTGCCAGACAAGCGTGGCGCTCTCCTGTGTCTGCGTACAGAATTATGAACATGCCGGACTGCGCGAAACCGCTGGCCTGCCCTTCCAGGGGCCGGTCACCTTCGGGCAGATCGCCTATGGTGTTCTCAACCAGACGCTCGCCTGCCTGACCATCAGCAAAAGCGGAGAGGAAGACACCGGGCCCGGAAGCGGCTAAGCCGCCTCCATGCCACAGGCCGACAAGACCGCCTACAAGATCCTCACCCTGGAGCAGTTCGCCACCCTGCTGGAGGACCGCTTCGCCGGCGCGCCGGTGGACATCGCGGATGGCTACATCCACCTTTCCACCGCGACGCAGCTGGACGAGACCCTGCGCAAGCATTTCCCCGGGCAGGATGATCTCGTCATTGCCGCCATCGATCTGACCGCGCTGGGCGGCACACTGCGCTGGGAGGTTTCACGCGGCGGGCAGCTGTTTCCGCATGTTCATGGGAAGCTGCGCCTCGCACATGTGCTGGCGCATGCGCCGCTGGCCTGGGAGAACGGCTCGGCTAAGCTTCCGGGCTAACCGCAGGCCTGAACCACCAGCGGTGCCATGGCGCGGTACTCGGCGCTGCGCGGACTGCCGGGACGCCAGGCCATCGACAATGTGCGCCAGCCGCCAGCGCCTTCCAGCCGGCGCAGCTCCACCCCGGTGCCCTCGGCGAGGCCCGCCGCCACCGCCAAGCGCGGCACCAGCGTCACCCCCAGCCCGCCCGCCACCATCTGGATGAGCGTGTGCAGCGAGGTGGCGGCGAATTTCTGCTCCCGCCCCACGCCAGCGTTGCACACGGCCAGCACCTGGTCGCGCAGGCAATGCCCATCCTCCAGCAGCAGGAAGTTCTCAGCACTCAGCGCCGCCACGGGAATGCTCTCACGCGCCGCCAGCGGATGCCCGGGCGGAAGCGCTGCCAGAAACTCGTCCCGCGCCAGGGGGAATGTCTCCGCGCCGCCGCAGGCGCAGGGTTCTGCCAGCAGCAGCAGGTCCAGCATCCCGTCATCCAGCTGTTCGAGCAGCCGTTCGGTCTGGTCCTCGCGCAGGAACAGCTTCAGCGCCGGGAAGCCCTGGCGCAGCGCCGGCATCAGCCTGGGCAGCAGGAACGGCCCGATGGTCGGGATGATGCCCAGCCGCAACGGGCCGGACATCGGCGCCCGCGCGGCATCCGCCGCCTCGGCCACGGCGGCAATCGCCACCAGCGCCGCCCGCGCCTTGCTCACCAGCTCCAGCCCCAGCGGGGTGAACACGGCGTGCTTGGGCGTGGCACGGTCCAGGATCTGCGCATCCAGCCCGCGCTCCAGCGCCAGGATCCCAGCCGAGAGCGTGGACTGCGACACCGCGCAAGCCGAGGCGGCGCGGCCGAAATGTCCGGTTTCGGCCAGCATCACCAGATAGCGGAGCTGCTGCGGTGTCGGCAGATAGGCCATTTACGCGGCCTGGGCCTCGGCCGGCACTTGGCGGATCAGGTAGTCGAAGGCCGAGAGCGCCGCTTTCGCCCCCTCGCCGGCAGCGATGATGATCTGCTTGTACGGCACTGTCGTCGCATCACCGGCGGCGAAGATGCCGGGCACCGAGGTCTCGCCACGGGCGTCGATTTCGATCTCGCCGCGCGGCGACAGCGCCAGCGTGCCCTTCAGCCACTCGCTGTTCGGCATCAGCCCGATCTGCACGAAGATGCCCTCCAGCGCCAGGCGATGGATCTCGCCGCTCACCCGGTCCTCGTAGGACAGGCCGACAACCTTCTCTCCATCACCATGCGCCTCGGTGGTGAGGGCGGAGACGATGATGGTCGCGTTCGGCAGGCTCTTAAGCTTGGCCTGCAGTACGGCATCGGCGCGCAGCTGGCTGTCGAACTCGATGAGCGTGACATGGGAGACGAGCCCGGCCAAGTCGATCGCAGCCTCGACGCCGGAATTACCGCCGCCGATCACCGCCACGCGCTTGCCCTTGAACAGCGGGCCGTCGCAATGCGGGCAGTAGGCCACGCCCTTGTTGCGGTACTCGTCCTCGCCGGGCACGTTCATCTGGCGCCAGCGCGCGCCTGGGGAAAGCACGACGGACTTCGCCTGCAGCGCCCCACCTCCGGTGACCTTCACCTCGAACAGCCCACCCGGCTGGCTGGGCGGCACGATCTTCTCCGCAGTGTGGCCCTTCATGATGTCCACGTTGTATTCGCGGGTATGCGCCTCCAGGGCCGAGGCCAGCTTCGCGCCCTCGGTATGCGGCACGGAGATGAAGTTCTCGATGCCCACCGTATCCAGCACCTGCCCGCCGAAACGCTCGGTCAGGATGCCGGTATGGATGCCCTTGCGCGCGGCATAGATCGCCGCCGCGGCCCCGGCCGGGCCACCGCCCACCACCAGCACATCGAACACCCCCTTGGCCGCCAGCTTCTCCGCCTCGCGCGCCGCCGCCCCGATATCGATCTTGGCGAGGATCTGCTCGATGCTCATCCGCCCCGAGCCGAACTCGGCGCCATTGAGAAACACGGTTGGCACCGCCAGAATCTTGTGCGCCTCAACCTCCGCCTGGAAGGCGGCGCCGTCGATGGCAGTATGGGTGATGTGCGGGTTCAGGATCGCCATCAGGTTCAGCGCCTGCACCACATCCGGGCAATTCTGGCAGGATTGCGAGAAATAGGTCTCGAAATGATACGGGCCCGGCAGCGCCTTGATCTGTTCGATGATCTCCGGCTCCACCTTCGGCGGATGCCCGCCGGTTTGCAGCAGCGCAAGCACCAGCGACGTGAATTCATGCCCCATCGGCAGTCCGGCGAAGCGCACCCCATGCGCGGCGCCCTCGCGGCGAATCTCGAAGGAGGGCACGCGTTTATCCGCGCCGTCGTAGCGCACGGAAATCTTGCCGCATTGCGCGGCGATGTCTTCCAGCAGCCCGCGCATCTGGGCGGCGGGGGCGCTGGCATCGAGTGTCGCCACCAGTTCCAGCGGCACGGAAACACGGGCGAGATAGGCCTTCAACTGGCCCTTCAGGCTGTCGTCCAACATATCGGTTCCAGTTTTCTAAAAATCGTGCGGCCTGCCGGGCGGAAAGCGCAGGGCGAGGGGGCGCGGGTATCCGGGGCCCCCGCCGGCGAACCGGCGGGGGGGCGTCTGAGTTAGATTTTGCCGACCAGGTCGAGGGACGGGGCAAGGGTCTTGTCGCCCTCGTGCCAATGGGCCGGGCAAACCTCGCCGGGGTGCGAGGCGACATACTGCGCCGCCTTGACTTTACGCAGCAGCTCGCTGGCGTCACGGCCAATGCCACCGGCAGTGATCTCGACGATCTGAATCACGCCGTTCGGGTCGATCACGAAGGTGCCGCGGTCGGCGAGACCGGCGGCCTCGATCAGAACCTCGAAGTTGCGGCTGATCACCTGGGTCGGGTCGCCGACCATGAAGTAGTCGATCTTCTTCACCGCATCGGAGGTGTCGTGCCACGCCTTGTGGGAGAAATGCGTGTCGGTGGACACGGCGTAGATCTCCACGCCCAGCTTCTGGAACTCGGCATAGTTGTCGGCCAGGTCCTCAAGCTCGGTCGGGCAGACGAAGGTAAAGTCGGCCGGGTAGAAGAACACCACCGACCACTTGCCCTTCAGATCGGCATCCGAAACGGCGACGAACTTGCCGCTCTTGAACGCCTGGGCCGAAAAGGGCTTAACTTCCGTGTTGATCAACGACATAAAATATTACTCCTCCGAGTATGTTTGGGTCTCAACGGAAGTGCTTCTAGCTCGCCTCACAAAATCGGTAAAATTGATTTTTTTTGTTCATATGATCGACTCAGCCGATCATACAGCGAGACTGTCCGCACGCCGCGACTGGGCAACGTGGCACATCCATGAGCAAGCCGGGCATGACAGCTTTATTAAGGTATAAAAATTAACCAGAATCTGGTTAATCATCAAAATTCCGTTGAATATCTGCAACTTAACAAAAAAGCCCGGCATGAGCCGGGCTTTTCAAAGGAACCGGGGGCGGAAATCAGCCCTGGCGTTCCAGCATCAGCTGCTTGATCTTGCCGATCGCCTGGGCCGGGTTCAGGCCCTTGGGGCAGGTCTGCGTGCAGTTCATGATGGTATGGCAGCGATAGAGCTTGAAGGGGTCCTCCAAGGCATCCAGACGCTTGCCGGTC
>DATIWS010000086.1:0-2226 GCA_035519275.1 Acidocella sp.
AAGATCATCCGCATCCCGACCGACGATAATTTCTGGCGCATGGGCGATACCGGCCCCTGCGGCCCCTGCTCCGAGATTTTCTATGATCACGGCCCCTCCATTCCCGGCGGTCCGCCCGGCTCCCCGGATGAGGACGGCGACCGCTTCATCGAGATCTGGAACCTCGTGTTCATGCAGTACGAGGAAGGCCCGCCCGGCACGCGCACCCCGCTGCCGCGCCCGTCCATCGACACGGGCATGGGCCTGGAGCGCTTCGCCGCCATCCTGCAAGGCAAGCACGACAATTACGACACCGACACGCTGCGCGCCCTGATCCTCGCCTCCGCCGAGGAGACCGGCCAGGACCCGGACGGCAAGTTCCGGATCAGCCACCGCGTGGTGGCTGACCACCTGCGCTCCTCCGCCTTCCTGATGGCCGATGGCGTGCTGCCCTCCAACGAGGGCCGCGGCTACGTGCTCCGCCGCATCATGCGCCGCGCCATGCGCCACGCGCACCTGATGGGCGCGCGCGAGCCGCTGATGCACCGCCTCGTCCCGGCGCTCACCCGCCAGATGGGCCAGGCCTACCCGGAACTCAACCAGGCTGAGGCGCTCATCATCGAGACGCTGCAGCTGGAAGAGAACCGCTTCCGCGCCATGCTGGAGCGCGGCATCACGCTCCTGCGCGATGAGTCGGAAAACATCGCCCCGGGCGGTGCATTGCCGGGCGAGGTAGCCTTCAAGCTGTATGACACCTATGGCTTCCCGCTGGACTTAACGCAGGACGCCCTGCGCGAGGAAGGCAAGACCGTGGATGTGGACGGCTTCACCACCGCCATGGCGGAGCAGAAAGCCCGCGCCCGCGCTGCCTGGGCCGGTTCCGGCGAGGCCGCGACGGAGAGCGTGTGGTTCGATCTGAACGAACAGCTCGGCGCCACCGAATTCCTCGGCTACAGCACCGAATCCGCCGAGGCGACGATCACCGCCCTGGTGGTGGACGGCCAGCCCCGCGACGAGGCGCTGCTGGAACAATCCGTCTACCTGCTGCTCAACCAGACGCCCTTCTACGCCGAAAGCGGCGGCCAGGTGGGCGATACCGGCTTCATCACCGGACCGGATAACCTGCGCATCCGCATCACCGATACGCAGAAGAAGCTTGGCGGGCTGTTCGTGCATATCGGCGTGGTCGAGGCTGGGACGGCCCGCGTTGGACAGCCCGTGGTGGCGGAAGTCGACCATGACCGCCGGACCAATATCCGCGCCCACCACTCCGCCACCCATCTGCTGCACGAGGCGCTGCGCCGCGCGCTTGGGCCCCATGTCACGCAGAAGGGCTCGCTCAACGCGCCGGACCGGCTGCGTTTCGACATCTCCCAGCCCCGCCCGATCACGGCCGAGGAACTCGCCGCCGTGGAGCGGGATGTGAACGCCCGCATCCGCGAGAACACGGATGTGACAACGCGCCTGATGACACCCGAGGAAGCCGTGAAACTCGGCGCCATGGCGCTGTTCGGCGAAAAATATGGCGATGAGGTGCGTGTCGTCGCCATGGGCAGCGCGCAGGAGGACAAGTCCGCCTGGTCGATAGAGCTGTGCGGCGGCACACATGTCTCCCGCACGGGTGATATCGGCCTGTTCCGCATCGTCTCGGAAGGCGCCGTCTCCGCCGGCATCCGCCGCATCGAGGCGCTGGCCGGCGAGGCGGCTGTCACCGCGATTGAGGACGAGTCCCGCCTGCTCGCGGAGGCCGCCGCCACGCTGAAAGCCCAGCCCGCCGAACTGCCCGGCCGCATCACCCAGCTGCAGGACGACAAAAAGCGCCTGGAACGCCAGGTGGCCGAGCTGCAGAAGAAGCTGGTGCTGGCCACAGCCACCGAGTTCGAGGACGTGAACGGCGTGAAGGCCATCCTGCGCAATGTGGGCGACATCTCACCCAAGGAGCTGCGGCCCATCGCCACCGATCTGCTGAAGACGCTGGATTCCGGCATCGTCGCCCTCGTCTCCACGGCCGACCAGAAAGCCGCCATCGTCGTCGCCGTGTCCGAGCCCCTGCCGCAAAGTGCGGTGGAGCTCGTGCGCGCCGCAGCGGCAGCCGTGGGCGGCCAGGGGGGGGGCGGCAACAAGGCCGTGGCCCAGGCCGGCGGCCCCAATGCAGGTCAGGCCAGCGCCGCGCTTGCCGCCATCCGTGCGGGCATCCAGGCCGGGGGTTAATCCCCCGGCGTCGCCTGCCAGCGCGGAATGGTGAGG
>DATIWS010000087.1:0-3708 GCA_035519275.1 Acidocella sp.
ATGGTGTGGATCGTCCAGCACCTGGTCGGTGAGGCCGCTTTCGACGATGCGCCCGCGCCGCATGACGACCAGCCTGTCGGCCAGCAGCCGCGCCACGCCGATATCGTGCGTAACCAGCACGGCGGCGAGGCCAAGCCGGCGGACCAGCCCCCGGATGAGATCGAGGATGCGCGCCTGCACGGACACGTCTAGCCCGCCGGTGGGCTCGTCCATGAAGACAAGTTCCGGCCCGGTGACGAGCGTGGCGGCGATCTGTAACCGCTGCAGCATGCCGCCGGAAAAATTGCGGGGCAGATCGTCGAGCCGCGCCGGGTCGATCTCCACCGCCTCCAGCCAATGCGCGGCGGTGCGGCGTATGTCGCCGTAATGGCGCGCTCCCGAGGCCATCAGCCGCTCGCCGATATTGCCGCCGGCGGTGATAGACAGACGTAGCGCCTGACGCGGATCCTGCTGGATAAATCCCCAGCGTGCTCGTTGCAGCCTGCGCAGCTCCAGCTCGCCGAGCGCCGAGAGCGGCGCCAGCCCCGTGCCGCGATCGTAATACACATCGCCTTCATCCGCCGATGCGCGGCCGGCCAGGACATTGAGCAAGGTGGATTTGCCCGAGCCGCTCTCGCCGACGATGGCAAGAATCTCGTGCCGGCGCAGCGACAGCGAGACACCGTCCAGCGCCTCTAAGCTGCCGAAACGCTTGTGCAAATTCTGCGCTTGCAGAAGCGTCATCGTGTTTCTCCCCTGCGGGTGTCGCAATAATCGGTATCGGAACAGACGAACATCTTTGCTCCCTGATCGTCGGCGACGATCTCGTCGAGATAGGAATCCTCGGCCCCGCACAAGGCACAGACGGCATTGGCGCGACCGGGATGGAAGGGATGATCCTCAAAATCCAGCGAGCGCACCCGGGTGAAGGGGGGCAGCGCGTAGATGCGCTTCTCGCGTCCGGCGCCGAACAATTGCAAGGCCGGCGACATGTCGAGCTTTGGGTTATCGAAGGCGGGGATCGGCGAGGGCGACATCAGATAGCGTTCATTCGCCATCACCGGATAATCGTAGGAGAGCGCGACGCGGCCGAAGCGGGTGATCTCCTCGTACAGTTTCACATGCATGGCGCCATAATCGGCGATGGCGTGCATGCGCGCAGCGGTCGCACGGCTAGGCTCCAGCCGGTAGAGTGGCTCCGGCATCGGCACCTGATAGACGATGATCTGCCCGGCCTGCAGCTTCGTCTCGGGGATGCGGTGGCGGGTTTGGATGATGCTCGCCTCCTGCGTCCGCGTGGTCGTCGCAGCACCCGCAGTGCGGGCGAAAAAGCCGCGGATGGAGACGGCATTGGTGGTGTCGTCGGCGCCCTGGTCGATCACCTTGAGCACGTCATCGGGGCCGAGAATGGCGGCGGTAACCTGAATGCCGCCGGTGCCCCAGCCGGAGGGCAGCGGCATCTCACGGCTGGCGAAGGGGATCTGGTGCCCCGGGATCGCCACAGCCTTGAGGATGGCGCGGCGGATCATCCGCTTGGTCTGCTCATCCAGATAGGCGAAATTATAGCCTTCCATCTTCCGCCTCCTTGCGCATGGCGCGTATGGTCTCAAGCTCGCTCTGGAAATCGACATGGTGCGGCAGCTTGAGATGCTCGACGAAGCCAGTGGCCTCGATATTGTCACAATGGGAAAGCACGAATTCCACGTCCTGGGCCGGGGCCTTTACCTCCTCGCCCAACTCGACCGCGCGCATGGCGCGGTCCACCAGCGACATGGCGATCGCTTTGCGGTCAGCATGGCCGAAGCACAACCCGTAGCCGCGGGTGAATTGCGGCGGCGCGGCTTTGCTGCCGGTGAACTGGTTGACCATCTGGCATTCGGTAAGGGTGATGTCGCCGATCTCGATGGCAAAGCCTAGCTCGGGCGGCACCAGGGTCACCGCCACCTCGCCAACGCGCAGCTCGCCGACGAATGGATGGTTATGGCCGTAGCCGCGCTGGGTAGAGTAGCCGAGGGCGAGCAGGAAGCCCTCATCGCCGCGAGCCAGGGCCTGCAAGCGGACATCACGCGGGGCCGGAAAGTCGAGCGGCTCCATGGTGAGGTCGGTGGGGGCGCCGCCGGTCGCTTCACCGCCATCCGGCTCCAGCAACGCCTCAGCGCCGAGAAAATCGGTTACGCACGGCATCACGGCGCCGGAAGCTTCGGCCTGGGGCGCGGAGGGCGGCGCGTCGTCAAGCCCAAAATCGAGCAGCCGGTGGGTATAGTCGGCGGTCGGGCCGAGACGCTGGCCGCCGGGCAGGTCCTTGAAGACGGCGGAGATGCGCCGGATCGGCCGCATTGCCCCGGTGTCCACCGGCTCGGCATCGACCAGGCGCGGCAGGGTGGCGCGGTAGGCGCGCACCAGAAACGCCGCCTCGATGAGGTCGCCCTGGGCCTGTTTGATGGCGAGCGCCGCCAGCACCGGATCATAGAGCCCGCCTTCGGCCATCACGCGGTCCACGGCACGGCCAAGCTGGCTGGCGATCTGCTCCACCATGAGCGCGGGCAACGCCGGATCGCCGCGCCGCTGCTCGGCGGCCCAGCTATGCGCCGCCTCGATCGCGGCCTCGCCGCCTTTAACTGCTACATAGGCCATGTCACGCCTCCTCGATCGTCAGGCTGCGCGGCAAGGCCAACAGCGATGCGCCTGCGCAGAGCAGAACATCCACCCCGCGCGGCGCGGCGAGCGCCTGCGCCCGCCATTCCTGCAGAAACGCCGCGTCCAGCGGCAGGTGGACGGTGATGGGATGCTCCAGCCCTGGACCGGAAAGACGGAAGGACGCCTCCCCCACGAGTCCGTCGCAATCCAAGATCAGGGTGGCGCCATCCTCGGGCGCCTCGTCCGTGCCTTGCGGCAGGGCGGCCAGCGCCGGGCGCTGGCGCGCGACACAGAACATCGCCTCTGCCGGAGGCACGACCCGCGCACCAGTATGGAAAACGAGCCAGTTACGCGCGGCCTCGGCATCGGGCTGGGCAATGGGCGTTGTCGCGTCGGCCAGCGTCAGCAGCGCGACGGCAGCGGCGGTGGAAAGCCCCGGCGGCGGGGTAAGCGCCGCCGGCAGCTCGACCGCCGTGCCCGGCGAGGAGAATGCCCCCAGAATGGCTCGAAAACAGGCTTGGGCTTCCAGAGGGGATGTAAAGCCAGGTGTAAGGTCGTTCATCCGCGCATCGCCGTAAGAGTAAAGAATTTAACCTCGGTGGCGGCGGCACGGGCCTGTTCTCCCGCCCGGCGCGCGGCCTGGGCATTGGCCAACGGCACCAGCACAGCCTCACAGTAGGCCGGATATAGAACCGGCTCTTGTAAGGCTGCATCCAGCCGCGCGATCAGTTCCACCTGGGCATGGTCGCGTCCGGCCGCGTAACCATGGCCAATTCGCCCAGCCTCGTCGCGCACGGAGCAGCGGGAGATCGTCATCTCGCCGAAGTTAAAAGGGGCACCTCCGCCACCGGCACGGCCGCGCACCATGGACATGCCGCTCTCCGGCCCGCGCAGGCGGGTGAAACCGGGCAATGACGGCGCCCCTTTGAGATGGGTTTCGATTTCGGCGGCACTAGCTCGGGCCAAAACACCAAGCCAGGCCGGACGGCTGAAAATTGGCTCTATCATATCCAGATGTCTATATGACTTTCGGTGAAGCGTAAAGCCTTGGAGAGAAAAAGCACCCTCTCCAAGATATGCTCATTTAGAAAA
>DATIWS010000088.1:0-12280 GCA_035519275.1 Acidocella sp.
AAGCAGGCCGAAGTCAACTGTGGGCTGATCGGCAAATACTGCAACATGCTGACTCCCGGCACCGACAAACAGATGGCCCTGCGCTACGTCAACCCGGCTGCAAAGTGGAGCCAGTACAACAAGATCCTCATCGCTCCGGTGACCTATTGGGGCAACGAAGCGGCGAAGATTCCCCACTCGGATGCGCAGACGCTGGTGAACTATTTCCAGCAAACCTTGAAGGAGCAGCTCGGCAAGAAGTTCGAGGTCGTCGACGAACCGGGGTCCGGGGTCATGACCCTGACGGTGGCGCTCACCGACGCCGAGTCGGCCACGCCGGTCTTGCGCTCCATCTCGATGATCATTCCGCAGGCACACATGCTGTCCAATATCAAATACCTGGCCACGGGCACCTTCCCCTTTGTCGGCGGGGCACAGGTGGAGGGGAAGGTACAGGACTCCATGAGCGGGCAGGTGCTCGCGGCGGTCGTGGATAAGCGCCTGGGCGGCGGGAGTTTCACCACCGGATTCCAGTGGCAGTGGGGCGACGTCGAGAACGCCATGAAGTTCTGGGCCGAAACGGCGGCAAACAAGCTGTCCGCTTGGACCTCGGGCACCGAGCCTGCAATCTGAGCAGCGTCCCGCGACCCCCGGTGGTCACCGGTCGCGTCCACCGCGTTTGGGTTATGGCGACATTACACGGGCTACGTGGGTTGCGGGGATGCTGACCTACGTGGAAGGGATTACCGGACAGATGTATGTGGCGGTTCTGGTGGCGCGGCTGGTTGGGATGCAGATCTCGCAATCCGAAAGGTGATTGATGGAGGAGTGGATTGTGAAAATCCTAAAAACGCTGAAACACGAATTTCTCTCGGTGATTCCGCCTACGATTTTCTTTTTCATTACCTTCCTCCTGCTCATCGCGACCCGGCGTTTGATTGATCGGGAATACGGCATACCCCTCTCCGGTTTCGGCAATGCCGTGGTCGGCGCCTAGATCGTCGGCAAGGTCGTCCTGGTCGTGGACAATTTCCGGTTCGTGAACCGTTTTCCGGACAAACCCTTGATCTATAACGTGGCTTGGAAAACCGGCATCTATCTCATCGCCACGGTGGTGGTTCGGTACGTGGAGCATTTGGCGCCTCTGCTTTCGAAGTTCGGAAACTTCGCGGAGGCCCATCGGCATCTCGTGGAAGAAATCGTTTGGCCGCATTTCTGGCTGATTCAAATGTGGCTAATAGTACTTTTCTTTATTTACTGCTCCCTCAGGGAGCTGATTCGCGTGATAGGAAAACGGGAGTTTGCCGCCATGTTTCTTGGCCTGGGGGGGGTAAACTCGTAGAGTTTCGATTGCCTTTAACAAACCTGAAATACAAGGAGAAAAACTAATGACCCGCATCAAACATATCCCATTCATCGGGATCGTCCTGTTTACCGGACTCACGCTGTCGTCCGGATCGGCAGCGGCGGCCGAGCCTGCCGGCAAACCAGCCGACAAGAAACCCAACATCGTCATCATCTGGGGTGACGACATCGGCCAGTCCAATGTCAGCGCCTATTCCAGGGGCGTCATGGGCTACAAGACCCCCAACATCGACCGCGTCGCCAACGAGGGCGTGATTTTCACCGACTATTATGCCGAGCAAAGCTGCACCGCCGGCCGCTCCGCGTTCATCACCGGCCAGAGTGTGTTCCGCACCGGCCTCAGCAAAGTGGGCCTGCCGGGGGCCGATCTGGGCCTGCGCAAGGAAGATCCCACTATCGCCGAGTTGCTGAAGGCGCAAGGTTACGCGACAGGCCAGTTTGGCAAGAATCACTTGGGCGATAAGGATGAGTTTCTGCCTACCGCCCATGGCTTCGATGAGTTTTACGGCAATCTTTATCACTTGAATGCCGAAGAAGAACCGGAGCAGCCCGATTATCCGAAGGAAGCGGATTTCCCCGGCTTTCGCAAGAAATTCGGCCCGCGCGGCGTGATCCACAGCTTCGCCGACGGCAAGATTGAGGACACAGGGCCGCTCACCAAGAAGCGCATGGAAACCATCGACGACGACATCGCCGCCCGCGCCACCGACTTCATCGAGCGCCAGCACAAGGCCGGCAAGCCGATGTTTGTTTGGGTCAACTTCACCCACATGCACTTCCGCACCCATGCCAAGCCGGAAAGCCTAGGCCAGGCCGGACGCTGGCAGAGCGAATACCACGACGTGATGATCGACCATGACAAGAACGTCGGCACGGTGCTGGCCAAGCTCGACGAACTGGGTATCGCCGACAACACCATCGTCATGTACAGCACCGACAACGGACCGCACATGAACTCTTGGCCCGACGCCGCGATGACGCCGTTCCGCAGCGAGAAAAACTCCAATTGGGAAGGTGCCTACCGTGTGCCCGCCATGGTGCGCTGGCCGGGCCACATCAAACCCGGCACGGTGTCCAACGACATCGTCTCGCATTTGGACTGGGCACCGACCCTGCTTGCCGCCGCCGGGGTGCCGGACATCAAGGAAAAGCTGTTGAAAAGCTACAAGGTCGGCAGCAAAAACTTCAAAGTCCATTTAGATGGCTACAACCAACTTCCCTACCTCACCGGACAAGAGCCGAAAAGCCCGCGCCAGGAATTCTTCTACTTCTCTGACGATGGCGATTTGACGGGTTTGCGCTATGACAATTGGAAGGTCGTCTTCGCCCAGCAGCGCAGCCCCGGCACCTTGGCTCTTTGGGGCGAGCCCTTCGTGAAGACCCGCATTCCTTGGCTCTATAACCTCCGCACCGACCCTTACGAGAAGGCGACCGTCACCTCCAACACCTATTGGGACTGGTACATCAACCACGTTTTCTTGTTGGTACCGGCCCAGCAGTATGTGGGGCAGTTCCTCGCCACCTTCAAGGAATTCCCGCCGCGCCAGAAGGCCGCCAGCTTCACCATCGACCAGGTGATGGAGTCCTTGCAAGCGCCGGTCAACAAATAGTGAGGAAGCCGTTGGCCTGAACCGGCAATCCGGGCCGCCGATTCTCCGGTCGGCGGTTCGGGTTGCAGGCTTCTCCGCCCTGGCCAATTAGGAGTTCATTGATGACGCCACAAGAAGCCTTTCAACAGATTTCAACTGCGATGAACGCCGCCGTCATCGGCCAGGAAACGGTGGTCGAGCGGCTGCTGATCGCCCTGCTCGCCGACGGCCATGTCCTGATGGAAGGGCTGCCCGGCGTGGCCAAGACCCGCTCGATCAAGACACTGAGCAAGCTGGTCGCCAGCCAGTTCAGCCGCGTTCAATTCACCCCGGACCTGTTGCCCTCGGACGTGACAGGTTCCGAGATTTACCGGGAGCAAAACGGCAGTTTCGAGTTCCAGCAGGGTCCGGTTTTCGGCAACTTGGTGCTGGCCGACGAGATCAACCGCGCCCCGGCCAAAGTGCAGGCGGCCCTGCTGGAAGCCATGGAGGAACGCCAGGTCACGGTGGCCGGCAAGACCCACCGCCTGCCCGGCCTTTTCTTGGTGCTCGCCACCCAAAACCCAATTGAGCAGGAAGGCACTTATCCGCTGCCCGAGGCGCAGATGGATCGCTTCCTGCTTTACGTCAAGGTGCCTTATCCACCGGCGGAAAACGAGGCGGCGATCATGCGGCTGGTGCGCGGCGAGAAAGCCGGTAGCGCTGCCGAACCGCCGCCCCCGGTTGCCCAGGACGTGATCTTTGCCGCCCGTAAGGAAGTGGGCACCATCCATGTCGCCGAGGCGGTGGAGCGCTACATGGTGGATCTGGTCATCGCCACCCGCGAGCCGGAGCGCCAGGGTGGCGATCTCGCCCGCTGGATTCGGCTAGGGGCCAGCCCGCGCGGCAGCCTCGCCCTGGATGCTGCCGCCCGTGCCCATGCTTGGCTTAAGAGGCAGGATTTTGTGTCTCCAGAGAACGTCCGCGCCGTCGCCCCCGCCTGCCTGGCCCACCGAATCCATCTTTCCTACGAAGCGGAAGCCGTCGGCAAAACCCGCAGCGACGTGATCGATGCCTTGCTGCAAACCGTGGTTCCGATCTAAACCGCCATGGCTGCGCTCGTCACCATCGCCCTAGCCGAACTGATCCGGCTCAAGGCCGAGGCCCGCGGCTTCAGTTTCCTGCCCCGCCAGCCGGTGGAATCCTTGCTTTCCGGACGTCATGCCTCGCGCCTTAGGGGACGGGGGCTAGATTTTGAGGAACTGCGCCAGTACCGACAGGGGGACGACATCCGCAGCATGGATTGGCGGGCCACCGCAAGGCTGCGCAGGCCGCAAGTCCGGGTTTACAGTGAGGAGCGGGAAAGGCCGGTCCTCCTGGCGGTGGACCAACGCCGCCCGATGTTCTTCGGCAGCCGCCGTGCGATGAAGTCCGTCACCGCCGCCGAAGTGGCTGCATTGTGCGCATGGCGCGCCTTGGCAGCGGGCGACCGAGTGGGCGGCATCGTGTTCAACGACATTGAAATTGTCGATCTGCCCCCGCATCGCAGCCAGACCCGCGTGCTCCGCCTGCTTCACGAGGTGGCCCGGCTGAACCGTGCGCTGGCGGAAGGCACTGCCGGAACGTCGGCCCAGGTCACACTGAACCCTGTTTTGGAAGCCGTGCTGCGACGGGCCAGTCACGACCATTTGGTGGTCCTTGTCAGTGATCTCGACGGCGCGGACGAGGAAACCCAGCGTCTCGCCACGCAACTGGCTTCGCACAACGACTTGCTGGTGGTCGCGGTCTACGACCCGCTGGGTGCCTCGTTGCAGGGCCAACCAGGCATGGTGGCAACGGATCGGGGTTTGAGCTTCACCCTGCCCGAGGAGGCCAGTTTTGCCGAGTCTTTCCGGCAAAGTTTCGCAGCGCGTTTGGATCAGTGGACGGAGATTTTTCGCGCCTTGCAAGTGCCGGTTCTACCCATCTCCGCCGCCGAGCCGCCCGCCGGGCAGATTCAGGAACTGTTTGGCCGACGCTTGGAGGCCCAATGAATGATTCGACCAGCTTGGATCGCTTGCACGATCTTGCCCTGCCCACCGAGGTTCCCTGGTGGCCACCCGCGCCGGGCTGGTATGCCCTGTTCGCGCTGGCTCTCCTGGCCGCTGCTCTGCGGGCATGGCGTATGTGGAAACGCTGGCAGGCCGACGCCTATCGCCGCGTCGCCCTGCGCGAATTGGCCTCGCTGCAAGACGCTGCCCAAATGGCCGAACTGCTGCGCCGCACCGCCCTCGCCCGCACGCCCCGGCCCGTGGTCGCCGCCCTGGTCGGCTCCGCCTGGGTGGATTGGCTGGAACAACAAGGTGTCGGCACCATGCCCCCCAAGGTGCGCCGGTTGTTGGAAGTCGGCATCTACAGCGGCACGGCCACCGAGACCGAACTGGGCGAACTGCGCGACTACGCCGCCCGCTGGATCGCCGGCCATCGCGTGGATAATCCGGCTGTGATGGGAAACCCCTGACATGCTCAGCTTCGCTTATCCCTGGGTCGTTCTGCTGCTGCCGCTGCCTTGGCTTTTACGAAGCATCCTGCCGCCCCGCCGCGAGACCCGCGTGTCTGTGCGGGTGCCGTTCGGCGACCGCCTTAAGGCTGCCGGTGTCGGTGCAGGGGCGTCGGGCGCTACGGGCATTGCCCGAAACCGAGGGCCGCAAATTGTCTTAGCCTTGGTCTGGCTGCTGCTGCTTGCCGCCCTGGCCCGGCCGCAGTGGCTGGAACCCCCCGTCAGCCGCGACCTCCCGACCCGCGATCTGCTCCTGCTGGTGGACCTCTCCGGTTCCATGGCCCAGCAGGACTTCACCGATGCCGTCGGGGCCAAGGTGGATCGCCTAAGCGCAGTGAAAGAAGTGCTCGGCGATTTTCTCCTGCGCCGCAAGGGTGATCGGGTTGGGCTCGTGGTCTTTGGCGACGCGCCGTTCCTCCAGGCACCTTTTTCCACCGATCTGGATCTCTCCCGGCGTCTATTGGATGAAACCGCCGTCGGCATGGCCGGGCCGCGCACCGCCTTTGGCGACGCCATCGGCCTTGGCATCACCCTGTTCGAGCACAGCGACGCGCCGGTCAAGACCCTTATCGCTTTGACCGACGGCAACGACAGCGCCAGCCAGGTGCCGCCGGTCGAAGCGGCACGGGTGGCCAAAGAGCGCGGCATCCGCATCTACACCGTGGCGATGGGCGACCCCACCACGGCAGGGGAGGACAAGCTGGACGAACCTACCATGCGCAGGGTGGCCGAGGCCAGCGGCGGTGCCTATTTCTTCGCCGCCGACCGGAAGCAACTGGCCGGCATCTACGATGAACTGGACAAGATCGAGACCCGCAAGGTCAAGGTCGTCAGCTACCGTCCACAGTACGATTTGTTTTACTGGCCGCTGCTCGCGGGTTTGCTGCTCTCGCTGGCAGAAAAGGCTGTCGCGGCCCGACGCCGATTCGCAGCCAAGGCGGTGGCGGCCCGTGATGGCAAGGTTCGGGTCGATCCTGTGAGCGGACGGCTGGAGGTTCGATCATGATCGCAGACTTGGTCAATTTCCATTTCATCCGCCCCTGGTTTTTGCTGCTGGCCCCGCTGGCTCTGCTGCTGTGGTGGCTGTGGCAGCGCGGAACCGATCCTTTGCGCGGCTGGCGCGAACAGATTGCGCCGGAATTGCTGGCCGCTTTGGTATCCGGGCAGGAATCCGCGTTGCGGCATTCCGTGCCTTGGATGCTGCTGGCTTGGCTGTTGGCGATTCTCGCCGTCGCCGGGCCTACTTGGCGGCTGGAACCCAGCCCCTTCGCCGACGACGCCAGCCCGCTGATGATCCTGCTCAAGGCCGACGCCAGCATGGCACAGCCCGACCTTGAGCCTTCCCGGCTGGAACGCGCCCGCCTGAAGATCGCCGACTTGGCCGAGGCCCGCAAAGGCCAGCCGCTGGGACTGCTCGCTTATGCCGGTTCCGCCCATCTGGTGCTGCCGCCGACCCGCGACACCGCCGTAGTGGCCCAGATGGCCGCCGAAATCAGCCCCGACATCATGCCCGTTCCCGGCGACCGTCTTGACCTCGCCTTGCGGGAAGCAGCCCGGATGCTAGCCGAAGGGCAGCGGGGCGGCAGCATAGTCGTGCTGGCCGATGCCGTCGACACCGATCCCGCCTCGTTGCAGGGCATATCTTTGGACTTTCCGTTGCAGTTCTTGGCGATCAACATTCAAGGCTCCTCCGAGGACGATTCCTTGAGGGCCGCAGCCCGCATCCTTGATGCCGGGATTGAAACGCTGGACATCCAGGGCGGGGACGTTGCCGCCATTGTCCGCCACGCTGCACGGACGCCGGCTGCGAAACAGGGCGAACAGGGTGGGCGCTGGCAGGAGGCGGGCTACTGGCTGGTGCCGTTTTTGGCCTTGATCGTGCTGGCCTCGTGCCGGCGGGAGGCGGCGGCATGAAGACGCTCGCCCTGATCCTGGCCGCCTGGAACGCCCTTTGGTTCACGCCGGACCAGCAGGGCTTTAGGCATTTCCAGCGTGGGGAGTTTGCCGAGGCGGCGGCGGCTTTCCACGACCCTCTCTGGCAAGGTGCCGCCTGGTACCGCGGCGGCGAGTTCGAGCAAGCGGCCCGGTCCTTTGCCCGACGCGACACCCCCGAAGCCCATTACAACGAAGGCAACGCATGTCTCATGAAGGGCAAATACGAAGCCGCCATCGCCAGCTACACCCGTGCCATGGAACAACGCCCCGGCTGGAAAGAGGCGGAGGAAAACCTCGCCCTTGCCCGGGCCCGTGGCAAGCAGGCGGAGGAAAAAGCCGGGGACCTGGGCGACCAGAGGTTGGGGGCCGACAAGATCGTCTTCGATAAGAAGAGCAAGAACTTGGGCCAGGAAACGGAGGTGGCGGGTGGCAGGACGCTGTCCGAGCAGGAAATCCAGGCCCTTTGGCTGCGCCGGGTCAGCACCCGCCCGGCGGATTTCCTCAAGGCGAAGTTCGCCTACCAGGAAGCAGCCCAAGCCCAGAAGGCCGGTCAGTGAAAATTCTATCCTGGCTGCTCATCGCCACCCTGGCCTTAAGTCTTGAAGCGCGGGCGGAGGTTGCGCCGGTGTCGGTGCGCGTACCCAAAGCAGAAGCCTGGACCGGGCAAGGCCTGTTTTTCTTCGTGGAGCTTCGGACCGAAGGCCCGTTCGCGGGCACCGCAAGCTTCGCGCTTCCCAACCTCCCCGGCGTCCTCGTGCTGAAAATCGGCAGCCCGGTGGTGAGTTCGGAGGCCGCCGAAGGCCGCAGTTGGATAGTGCAGACCCATGAATTTGCGCTGTTTTCACAGAAAGCCGGTCCGTTCGACATGCCTACTTTCCCTGTGCGTTTCGCCAGCCATGAAGGCTATACCGGACCGGTTCGGGAAACCCAGGCGGAGGTTCCCAGCTGGCAGGCCGAAATCCGCCGCCCGCCGGGTGCCGAAAAGCTCGGCTTCCTAGTCACCACCGAATCCCTGGACATCACCGAGACTTGGGAACCGCAGCCCGGACTGGCGAAGTTTGGCGCGGTGTTCAAGCGCACCATCATGCAGCGCGCCTCAGGCATTCCTGGCATGGCGTTGGCGCCGGCACCCACCGCCGCGCCTGAGGGCGTGCGCGTCTATGTCGGCACGGTCGAAACCCCGGACAAGAGCGAACGGGGCTTTTTTCTCGGCGAGCGCCGCGAAACCCTCACCTATTTGCTACAGAAACCCGGCACCCTCACGCTGCCCGCCCTCGCCTTCACCTGGTGGAACCCGAAGAGCGAACAGCTCCAGTCGACCACGCTTCCATCGGTGAGCTTCAAGGTCGCCGGTCCGCCGCTTTCATGGGCGGACATCGGCAATGCCTGGCCGTGGCTGTCGGCGCTGGCTATTTTCGGAGGCCTGGCCGCATGGCAGCGGAGGCGGATCGCGGAATGGGCGAGGCAGGGCCTAAAAACGCTGAATCCCCCGGACCGTGTCGCGGCCCGAAGGCTGCTACGCGCCTGTGGCAGGAATGATGCCGTCGCCGCCGAAAGAGCGTGGATGGTGTGGCGAAACGCCCAAGGCGCGGGTTTTGAACCCGATTCCGGGTTGGCGGCCGCTGTCCTCGATCTGCAAGCCCGGTTGTTTCGACCAGCGCCTTCGAGAGGCTGGCAGGGAGAAGCATTAGCCCGTGCCCTTCGGGAACATTTGGATGCCGCGACAGACCGCCGCTCCCCGCAAGAAACGGTCGCTCTGCCGCCGCTTAATCCCTGAATCATCTGTAGGCATTTGATTTGACCAACCGGCGACGCCGGTCTCCTTCTTGTTCATTGGATGATGCAACCCAACCAAAATGAAGACACATATCAAGCTATCCACATTCGTTTATAAGGAAGGCGCCGTGTTCACGGACTGGTGCGGCCAGCAGAGCTTTCGCGAGTTTCCGCAGCGCATGAAACCTGGCAGCTTCAGTCTTGATCGCGTGATGGAATCGGTGACTGCGCCCCATAAAGGCAGCAAGTTAGGTCGGACAGCTCCAACTCGGATGCGGCGCTTGCGAAGATGGGCAACGGCGGCGAGTCGAAGTAGCACAGACGCGGTGGGAGGTTTCGGATTCTGACGCCCCGCCGCGTCCCCGCTCCATTTCCCGGACACAAGGAGTTCCTGACGCGGTTCACACGACGCAGTCTCCGAAGCCGCACGTGGTTTGAAGCCCCGGGCGGAAAGTGGGGCGCGAGGCCGACGGCGGTCTTGTTGAAGCAAGACAGCGGCTGGACTTACGGCTTGCTGGCCAACCACATCTGGTCGTTCGCCGGGCCAAGGTTCCGCCAAAACATCAACGAGACCTTCCTTCAGCCCTTTGTTTCATATACCACGAAGACTTTTACGACATTCTCATTCAATACGGAATCCACTTATGACTGGGCAAACCGCCAATGGAATGCGCCGCTTAATTTCACCGTCAACCAATTAGTAAACCTCGGTAGCCAACCGGTTCAGTTCTCTTTGAGCGCCCGCTATGATGCCGAGAAGCCCCAGGAACAAGCGGAATGGGGGTTGCGTTTCGCGGTGACACTGTTGTTCCCGAAGTAACGCGCGGCTATGAAAAAGCTGGACAACACATTGGCTTACAAAACATGATCATCCTAAAAACTGCCGTTTTTAGGATGATGCAAAAACAACACTTGGCAAGCCGATGCTCTCAATAATCCTCGTCGCGTGGATTTTGGTGGCCGTCACCGTGGCCGTGCATGCCGCCGGCCTTGCCGTGCTTTTGAGGGCCTTGAGGCGGTGGAACGCCGTGCCGCCGACGCGCTTCTGGCCCATTACTTGGCGGTTGATCTTAGTGACTTGGTGGCTGATTCTGTTTCACGTGGCGGAGATTTCGGTCTGGGGGGCGTTCTATCATTGGCAGGGATGCCTGCCCGATGGGGAAGCGGCGTTCTACTTTTCCGCCGTCACCTACACGACCATTGGCTACGGCGATCTGGTGCTGGCGAAGCCGTGGCGGATGCTCGGACCGATTGAGGGTTTGACGGGCATCCTCATGAGCGGATTGTCCGCGAGTGTCTTCTTCGCTGTCGTATTCCGCATCCATCGGGAGGTTCTACGACAGAAAGGGGACAAAACTGAATGATCAGGAAGGCTTTTTGACAAAACATAATTCCAATCCGCGCCTGTCTTGGCGTTGGCCGTTGGCCGCCGCCGCGCTCGCCGCCTGGTGCCAACTGCTGGCCTGCCCGGCCAGCGCTGGCGAGGCGCATCCCCTCCAGCCGATAGACACCTCCAGCCCCCGGGCCACTCTCCAGGGCTTCCTCGAAACCACGAACGAGGGCTATGCGGCATCGTCCGGGTTGCGCCAGTCGTACTGGTCTTCCTCGCGGCTCTACTTTCTGCCGGAGGAAATCGCCACCATGCGGTATGCCCTCAGCCGCATAGAATCGGCCGAACGGACATTGGACCTGAGCGAACTGCCGTCGGCGACCGTTAGCGAGTCCTCGCGCCGACGGGTCGTGCAACTGAAGGAGGTACTCGACCGCATCGACCTCCCGCCAATGGAGTCGTTCCGGACGAGCAGGCGATGACCAAGGCCGAGTTCAAGCGCTGGACTGTCCCCGGCACTGAGATGCGGATTGAGCGGATCGAGAAAGGGCCGCGGAAGGGCGAATATCTGTTCACCCCGGAAACGGTGGACGGCATTCCCGAGTTCTACCTGAAAGTGAAGCATCTGCCCTACAAGCCCGGCGCATCCATCGGCTGGTATGATTTGGTCATGAACAGCCCAAGTGGGGTGGTGATTGCATTGCATAGGCTCGTCCCGCCCCGCTGGGTGTTCACCGCGGCAGCGAGAATGCAGGCCACGTTTCTCGACCAACCGCTGTGGCGCTGGGTTGGCATCGTCGCCGTCTTGGCCGCTGGCTGGGCGGCCATTCTGCTCTGCCGCCGCCTCAGCCGCCGCTGGGCCGTCGCACAATGGGCGCAGCTGTTCCTGCCGCTCGGCATGGTGCTGGTGACCTTGGCCATAGTGTCGATTCTTGCCGGGGTCCTGCGGGTTTCGGGTGTCGTCTACCATGCGGCGACGCTGTCGCTGTGGACCGTGTTTTATCTCGCCCTGACCTGGGCGGTCTGGGTCGCCGGCAACGCAGTGGCGGAGAGTGTGATTGCCCATGAAAAGCTGCGGGCCAGCAGCATCGACAGCCAGCTCATCCGCCTTGGGCTGCGGCTTGTGGCCATCGTGCTGGCGATGGCCATTCTCATCACCGGTGCCGACCGCGTCGGGCTGCCGGCCTACTCGGTGATTGCCGGACTCGGCGTCGGCGGCCTGGCCGTCGCCTTGGCGGCGCAGCAAACCCTCGCCAACCTGCTCGGCTCCATCATCATCATGATCGAAAAGCCCTTCGCCATAGGCCACTGGATCAAAGTGAAGGACATCGAGGGAATCGTCGAGGATATTGGCTTCCGCAGTACGCGGCTGCGCACGTTCTACGATTCCATGGTGACCATCCCGAGCAGCCAGATGGTGACCAGCACCGTCGACAATATGGAATTGCGCCAGTTCCGGCAGGTCAAAACCGTCCTCAGCCTGACTTACGACACGCCACTCGAAAGGATCAAGGGCTTTGTCGAAGGCGTCCGGCGCATCGTCCAGGCCCACCCGGACACCCGCAAAGACAACATCCAAGTGATGCTCAATGATTTCGGGCCTTGCAGCCTGGACATTCTGATGAACTTCTTTCTGTTAGCGACCGACAAGCGAGTCCCACAAAAGTGCTATGCCTAACGGCGTTCCCGACGCCGCACGGCCACACTTTGCGGGACGGTTATTGCCTTCGGCGCCCCGGCCGTCCCCGCTCGACTCGGAGCCGGAACTCCTCGCTCGCAGATGACTCG
>DATIWS010000089.1:0-9902 GCA_035519275.1 Acidocella sp.
GACATTCGCCACCTTCGGGTCGTCGAAGCGCTGGACCAGCACTTTGTCGTTGGGACCGAACAGGCGGAAATTCGTGCTCACCGCGCCAATTTTCTCGCTGCTGCGCCCGCCGAACGGGCCGAAGACGAAGAGAAGGAACAGGACCAGGATAATGGCGAGAGCGGCGCCCAGGCTGACGAGGAACTTCTTCATGCGGCACTCCGTGCGGGAACAAGGCTTTCATACACCTTCAGCGTGGCGGCGCAGATGATGGCGTCGGAAAAATTCTCCTCCACCCGTTTGCGCCCGGCAGCGCCAAGGCGCGCGCGGAGTTCGGGGGTGGAGATCAGCCGGCCCAGCGCCTCGGCCAGGGCCAGAGGATCGTGCGGCGGGACGAGGAAGCCGGTCTCGCCATCCACCACCGCCTCACGGCAGCCTGGAATATTCGTCGTCACCACCGGCTTGCCCGCGGCCATGGCCTCCAGCACGGCCTTGGGCAGGCCCTCGCGGTAGGTGGAGGGCAGGCAGAAGATATGTACGCCCGCCAGCAGCCCGGCGACATCCCGCACCGGGCCGAGCCAGCGCACCACGCCCTCGGCGTCCCAGGCGCGGAGTTCGACCTCGGTGACGCTGTCAGGGTTGCCCTCATCCGGCGCCCCGGCGAGCAGGAACTCGGCCTTGCCGCGCAGCATCCGCGCCGCTTCGACGAAATCCGCCACGCCCTTCTCGCGGATCAAGCGGGCGGTGAGCACGATGCGGATTGGCCCTGGCGGCTCCTGCGTGGGGGCGAATTTTTGCGTGTCCACCCCGGCGCCGCGGATCACCAGCGTATCCGCCACGGGCAACAGCCCGGCGGTCACCAGCGCATCGCGGTCATCCGGGTTCTCGAAGATCACCACCCCGCGCGGCGGTCTCAGCGTGGCGCGCAGGGCGAGTTGCACCAGCGGGCGCAGGGCGCGGGCGAGAGGCTTGCGGGAGGAGAAGACGAAGCCGAGCCCGATGGGGGCGTTGATGACGTTCCTCACCCCCGCCAGCCTTGCCGCCAGCCCGCCGAAGATGATCGGCTTGAGTGCGATATGGTGCACGAGGTCCGGCTTGATCTCGCGGTAGAGTTTTGCCAGGCGCCAGGAAAACGCCAGCTCCTTGAACGGGTTGAGCCGCCGACGGTCGAGATCGGCCGGATAGAACTCGATGCCCGAGGCCTCGATCGCCCGCGCTGCTTCGCTCTCCCGCGCCACCAGTACCACGCGGCAGCCCGCGCGCTTCGCCGCCAGCCCCCGTGCCCAGAAATGCGATGCGAAAAACCAATCCTCCATGAGCAGGAAGACGAGAGTGCGTGGCGTGTCGGTCATAACAGCAGGTTTAGGCCAAACCGGCGGGTGGGCCAAATGGGGCGTGCGTATGTGATTCGTGCCCCAAATGGGCGTTTGCACTGCATTCGCGCAAGCCGTGTCACGGGCGATCAATCCGGCTTGAAACGGTCTGGTTCCGGCCCACATCCTCAATCACGCCTAGCGTCTGACCGTTTCAGGTTGAATGCCATGTGTACTTGAAACTAAAACGTGAATTTGTTTCCAACCTATGGTTTAGCGGGTGACGGGCACTTCACGAAGGCGCAAAACACCGCCAACTGGAAGCGATCCCGCTTTAGGGAATGCTAAAATGGTTGCTTCTGGACCGGCGTTGGAACAAATTTCTTCTCGTCCGCATCCCCCCGCGCGAGCCAGATACCGGTGGCTGCTCATCCTTGCGCTGGTCTTTCCAGCCAGCCTGCTTGCGAGCCCGGCCCGTTCAGCAATTTTATATCAGGTTGACCCCAGCTATGTGAGCATCCGATTTGTCGTGGGAAACATGTTAGGCGTGTTCAGTACCACTGGCTACTTCAAGCAATTTTCCGGCAGCATTTTGCTCGATATTGAAACGCCTCAGAACAGCCATGTCGACGTTACCGTTGCATCCACATCGATCGACACTGCTTGGGACACGGCAAATAAAATGCTGCTGTCCCCTGCCTACCTCGACCCGGCCCAGTATCCGTCGGTCCATTTTGTCTCCGATCAGGTCGTTCAGCTTGCCCCTAACCATGTCATCCTGCACGGTGATCTGACCGTGCGCGGCATCACCCGCCCGCAAGACCTCGATGCCAGGCTGGAAGGCTACCAGGACCAGCCTGGCGTGGGACCGGTCGCCGATTTCGTGGTGACAGGACAATTCGACCGCCGCGATTTTGGCATGACATCGGATTACCCCTTGGTGTCCTGGAAAGTATCGCTAAAAATCAACGCCCATATCTTTCTCATGCCCAAACGCAGCAATGCCCCCTAACGCGCCGCCGATAACGTGGAGCGTAGCACAGCGCCGTCTGCACTGGCTGGTGGCTGACGGCGTTGTCGCCGCGTTCGTCCTGTCCCTGATCATGACGAGACTCGGCGACGACCAGCTTCTTTTAAAATTCTTTCTGTACCAGATTCATAAAACACTGGGACTGCTGGTTCTGGCGGGCACGGTCGCCCGGCTTGTCCTGCTTGTCCGCCATGGCCGCCCGCCGCTGCCCGATAGCTTTACACCCTTGGAAAAACGCGCGGCTCATCTGGGGCACGGCGTGCTCTACGTCCTGCTGATCGTTGTGCCGGTTCTCGGCTACCTCACCAATTCCACGTCACCTTCACGTATCCCCGTACTGTTCATGCTGGTCATTCCGCTGCCAAACCTGACCCCTCCGTCACAGTATTGGAACGATCTGTTTGTCACGTTCCATTATTTTGCCGCCATCGCACTGGTCGTCATTGCCAGCGTCCATGCGCTGATAGCCATTGTCCACCACCTGCGCGGGCAGCCAATCCTGCGCCGCATGTGGTCAGGCTGACTGCTCCCGCGCCACCAGCACAACGCGCCGCTTGGCGCGTATAGGATTGCGAGGCGAAAAATCAGCCTTCCATGAGCAGGAAGATGAGGGGGCGGGGGTATGTGATTCCTGCCCCAAAGGGCGCTCGCACCGGATTTATGCACCAGAAAACCCGGCTTTTAGCCTGGACTTTGTTTTGCTGCGGAATTCGTGATTAACGAACCATTTCCATTTTCAAGCACAAGGTATTGCACCGGCTGGGTCATTGCGTTTTGCCGCAGCCTGTCTCAAGACAGGTCAATGCACAACAAGCTAACTCAGAAAATGACTCTTTTTAAGGGAGCCCCACGCCCCCCCTTTCTCATTTTGTTTCCGATGAGCGGCGGGTGTCCCACCAATGTTGCACCCGTCCGAGTACATTCAGTGTCAAACGTCGCACCGGTGGAATATCCTCTCCGAGCAGCAGCGCCCCGACGGGTAACATCCATAACCCGAATACCGGTAAAATGCTGAAGATGCCGCCTCCGACCAACGCAAGCCCCAAGGGACGGCGCACCCATTTCGCTTTGGGGTGGACTAGCCATTCATAACTTCTCTGGACCCGTGTCGGCAAAACGTCCAGCAACCGCTGAAGCCGAGGATCATGCCTAATAATTGGTTCTTTGCTCACTATAAATCCCCAACTACGTTCTGCCATTTTGTGTAACTAGCGCGTCGGGACTGTCGATGTCCGAGCCGGCGGCATACTCGTATTATATAGCACTACCGCATCTGCCGCGGTATATGGCCCTCCGCCTAGACAATTACAGCAAGGATGGAGTGCTTTTACGAGCGAAACCACACTTGGAGGCTTCGATCGCAAAGAACACAATGCTCGAAAGCGCAATGCACGCCAAAAGTTCACCGACTGTCAGGGATGACGTATCGAAGATACGGTGCAGGGGCGGCAGGTAGATGACCGCAAGTTGCAACACAAATGTCAGAAGCACCGCGCCGAGCAGCGGCAGGTTGGACCAGATTCCCAGTTTGAATAGGGATTCGCGGTTCGAGCGGATCGCGAGGACTTGCCACATCTGTGTCAGGGTCAGCACTGTGAACACCATCGTTCGCCAATGCTCCCGCCCGGTGTGTATGGCAAATGCCTGAACCGTCAAGCTGACGGCAGCCATCAGCAAGCCGACCCAAACCACCTGCCATGCCATGCCCTTCGTGAACAGCCCTTCATGCCGCGGCCTGGGTCGCCGACGCATGATGTCGTGTTCCGCCGGCTCCGCGGCGAGGGCAAGTCCTGGCAGACCGTCTGTCACGAGGTTCATCCACAGGATTTGGATCGGCAAAAGCGGCATCGGCATCCCCAGGAAGGGCGCCAGGAAGATTGTCCAGATCTCCGCTGAATTGCACGTGATGACGAAGCAAATGAATCTACGGATGTTATCGTAGATCCGCCGGCCCTCGCGTACGGCACTGACGATGGTTGCGAAATTGTCATCCAGGAGGACGAGGCTTGCCGATTCGCGTGCGACATCAGTACCGACCTTACCCATGGCGACACCGATCTCTGCGCGGGCCAGCGCGGGCGCATCGTTGACGCCGTCCCCGGTCATGGCAACGATCTCGCCTGTCGCCTGCAGTGCCGCGACGATACGAATCTTCTGTGCGGGATCTACCCTCGCGTACACGCGGACTTCGCCGACACGTCGTTGCAATTCTTCGTCGGAAAGCGTTTGCAAGTCTCGGCCGGTCAGTACCGCGCCGTTGTCGTCCATCAGACCGATTTGCCGCGCAATAGCACGCGCCGTGGCGGGATGATCCCCGGTGATCATCACCGGTGTGATGCCAGCAGCTCGGCATGTCGCGATTGCTGACTTGGCCTCATCACGCGGCGGATCGAGGAGACCCACCAGTGCCAGCAGCGTGAGATCCCGTTCGATTACGTCGGGAGTGCGCTCTCCAGGCAGCCCGTCCCAGTCCCGGTAGGCCACGGCAAGAACCCGCAAGCCATCCTCCGCCATCGCCTCCCCGGCCGCCATCGCTTCCATTCGATCGAGTGGAACGACACCCGTCCGCGTTGCCATGTGGGTGCAATGGCCGAGAACGGTTTCCGGCGCGCCCTTTGTATAAGCAACGAACCCGCCCCCAACGGCGTGCAGTGTCGTCATGCGCTTGCGCTCCGAATCGAACGGCAGTTCCAGCACGCGCGGCGCAGCGCATTCATGCGCCGCCTTGTCGACTCCGGTCGCGGCGGCGGCGCGCCAAAGCGCCACCTCCGTCGGGTCACCGAGCACGCCATCGGCTTCGCTTCGGACGACGTCGTTGCAGAGCGCCAGGGCGAGTAGCAGCGTCGCCGTCGGCTCACTTTCCGGATCCAGGCCATGGGCAGACCGACGGTGTCGGTCTACGAACACTTCGACGGCTTGCATCTCGTTTCGCGTCAATGTGCCGGTCTTGTCGGTACAGATTACAGTCACCGAGCCGAGTGTTTCAACGACTGGCAGCCGGCGAATCAAGGCGTGTTCTCGAGCCATTCGGCCAGCACCCAGCGCGAGAAGCACTGTCACGACCGCCGGCATCGCTTCTGGTATTGCGGCCACTGCCAAGCTGAGGGCGGTCATCATCATAAGCAGCGGCGGCTCCCCGCGCAGCAGCCCCGTCGCGAAAATGATGACGCAGATCGCTAGTGCGGCCACGGTGATCTGTCGCCCAAATACCGTCAGGCGCTGTTGCAATGGCGTCCGGGTTTCGCCGATCCCTTCCAGCATCCCGGCGATGCGCCCAAGCTCTGTTGCCATCCCGGTTGCGACGACTAGTCCCCGGCCACGGCCGAAGAGCACAACGGTGCCTTTGAACGCCATGTTGTTGCGGTCGGCGAGCGGCAGGCTAATGTCGTCGATTGCCTCCGTGTGCTTCTCCACCGGAAGCGATTCACCCGTGAGCGCCGCCTCTCCCACCTTCAGATCGACCGCTTCGAATAGGCGGAGATCCGCCGGGACCGCATTGCCCGCTTCCAGCATCACGACGTCGCCGGGCACTAACCCGTCGGCAGCGACGGCCTGCGGGCGGCCGTCGCGTACCGCGACAGCGCCCGGCGCGGCGAGGCGCTTGAGCGCCACCATGGCGCGTGCCGCACGGATTTCCTGCATAAATCCAACGGCCGCATTGAGCACAACGATGCCCAGGATGACGACGGCGTCCTCGGCGTCACCTATAATACCCGAAACGATCGCGGCTGCGATCAGTAGCAGAATCATGAAGTCGGTGAACTGGGCCAGTAGTATGCGCAACGCGCTGCGGCGGCGTGCTTCACGAATGGTGTTCGGTCCATGCTGCGCCAAGCGCGCCCGAACCTCGGCGTTGGATAGGCCATGCGCTGCGTCTGAACTGAAGCGAGCGGCAACCATTCGACAATCAAGTGCATGCCACGTGGGCGTAGACGGCCGTGCTGTTTCGGATGCCATCGATACAGTGCCCTTATGGATCAAACCCGGAGCGGTTCACCCCTCACAAATTCTTTATACAGGAGAGCCTGATCGCCTGACGTTGGCTAGCTTGCGCTGCTTTAAAACATTCGCGTTAAAGCGCCAATTACTAATGTGAAAGCCAACAGCCTATGGTGCATATTTCTTAAATTCTGCACCAGCCAAACGGCTTATCCCGGAACGACCTAACCCCTAAATATCATTAATCCCATCCAGCTTCGCCTGCCAGCGCCAGGAATCGCGGCACATATCCTCGACATTCAGCTTCGCCTTCCAGCCGAACGTGGCTTCCGCCAGCGCCGGGTTGGCATAATACGAAGCGACGTCTCCAGGGCGGCGCGGGGCGATGACCAGCGGAATTTTCCGCCCCGTGGCGGTCTCGAACGCTTTCACCAGTTGCAGCACGGAGGTGCCTTCACCCGTGCCGAGATTCACCGTCACCGACACATCGTTCGTGCAGATATGCTCCAGCGCCAGGGCATGCGCTTCGGCAAGGTCCACGACATGGATATAATCCCGCACGCCAGTGCCGTCGGGCGTGTCGTAATTGTTGCCGAACACGTTGAGATGCGGGCGCTGCCCGGTCGCCACCTGGGTCACGTAAGGCATCAGGTTGTTAGGCACGCCGCGCGGGGTTTCGCCGATCATCGCGCTGGGGTGCGCGCCCACCGGGTTGAAGTAGCGCAGATTGGCGGCGGCCTGCAGCTTCCCGGTGCGGGCGAGGTCGCGGATCAGGTCCTCCATGACCAGCTTGGTGCGGCCATAGATGTTCTCCACCCGCGTCGGAAAATTCTCCAGGATGGGCGAGCTGTCCGGCTGGCCGTACACGGTGGCGGAGGAGGAGAACACGATGCGCCCCACGCCGCATTCCTGCATGGCTTGGAGCAGGCGGATCGTGCCGATGATGTTCATGTCGTAATAGAGCAGCGGGTCGGCCTCTGACTCGCCCACTGCCTTCAGCGCCGCGAAATGGATCACCGCATCCACCGGATGCGCCTTGAGCGCCGCCACCACGGCCTGGGTGTCGCGGATATCGGCCTCGATGACGGGCATTTTCTGCCCGGTCAGGCGTTCCAGCCGCGCCGGAACGTCGCGCTCCGCGTTGGCGAAGTTGTCGAGGATGACGACCTCATGCCCGCGCGCGGCGAGGGCGGTAGCCGTGTGCGAGCCGATATACCCTGCGCCGCCGGTCAGAAGAACGCGCATCTTAAATCCTTGTGATGGTCCACTTCACGTGCTGCGGCCCGTCCTGGTGCCCGGCGAGCACGATCTGCTCGGCCCGGCGCGGTTCGGTCTGGCCGAAATACACGCTCTCCTCGATACGGATGGGCACGCCCTCGGCCCGCAGGCGGAAGCCGAGCCCGCCCGGCGTGCGCAGCAGCACCGCCTCGTTATCCTGCTGCAGGCTGGCGGTGACATTCGGGTGCAGATGAAAGCGGATGATGAAGGGCTGCGGGTTTTTGGCCTCGATCAGGTCCTCGCCCTGCAATTCGTCGCCGGTTTCCGCAAGCATCAGGCGGCGATGATGGATGGCGCCGAACAGCTTGCCCCAGCCGTCATGGTTGCCCTCGATCCAGTGCACCCCGCCGTAATCCTGGCGCGTCGAATGGACATGCGCCGGGCGGCGGCCGAGCCCGCTCTCGCGCACCTCGGCGGAGGAGACATCGGCGATGGTCAGGGTGGAGTGCGCCGCGGTGCCGCGCAGGGCGGCGGACCATTCGCCCGCCAGCGCCGGGGCGGCGCCGCAATTCACGATCAGCCGCTCCTTGCCGTACGAGAATTCGAAGCCGAGCGTGCCGGCATGGGCAAAGCGGTCCAGCCCCGGGGCGGCGGGCGGCCCGGCGTCGATGAACAGCAGGGATTTGGCGGCGGCGATGCGGTACAGCCCGCAGGCCGCGAGCGGCGCCAGCGCCCCGCGCGCCCGGCCGGCCTGGGCCAGCACGAGGTCGATGAGGCTGGGGACTTCCTCCTTGGCACCATTGAACAGCGCCAGCCCGCCATCGGTATGGCGCAGGCTGCGCATGGCGGCGGCGGCGCGGTCGATGGTGGTGAGCAGCTCCGCCGGGGGCGGGACATTGGCCACCTGCAGCAGGGCGCGCAGTTCGGTGAGGTCCTGCAGCGCGGCGAGATGCGCCGCCGGGCTGCGCTCGACGTGGCAGCCATCGGCGAAGAACTGCCGGGCCAGTTCCGGGGTGAGGAATTTCAGCACGCGCGGCAGGTAGGGCGCGTGCTCCGGCATGGCGATGGCCGCGGCGGCCAGACCTTTCAGCGCGGTAAGGGCACGCTGGTCCAGCAATTCGGGTGGCAGCGCGGTGGCGAGGTTGCGCGCATCCTGCACCAGACGGTGCATCAGCCGCTGGCGGAAATCGTCATCGGCCGAGGCGGCGAAGAAATCGTAATGCCCCAGCCAGGCGGCGAGCCGTGCCCCGGTCGCGTCCGGCGAGCTCGCCTGCGGGTCCAGCGGGTGCGTGTCCATGAAGTCGGAGACGAGAGCGCGGGCGCGGGAGCGGGCGGCGTCTGTGCCCAGGGCGCGCAAATCGCGCAGCCAGGTGAAGCCGTGCAGATGCGCGCGCAGCAGAGGCGTGGCGTTGACGGCGGAGAAGATGTCCGGCGGCATGGCCAGCACGGCGCCGCCGAAATCCAGCTCGGCCTTGACCAGCCGCGCACCGCGGCGCGGATCGCCCGGCCAGGGGTCACGCAGGCTGAGCGCCGGGGCATCCGGCGCGTTGGTGGTGCGAAGGCTTTGCAGCCGGGTTAGCAGGGTGCGCGCCTGCCGCCCGAAGCCGCTGGGACGTTTGCCGCTTTCGTTCATCCGCCGCTGGCCACGGGGGCTTGCACCGGGCGGGGCCCGGCGGCGCGAAGTGCTGTGATGGCGGCGGCGTAGTCCGGCGCGCCGTATACGGCGGTGCCGGCGATCAGGCAGTCAGCCCCGGCCTCCACCACCAGCGGCGCGGTCTTGGGCGTGATGCCGCCGTCGATCTGCAGGACGATGTCTCGCCCGCTCTCGTCGATCATTTCGCGTAGCCTGGCGATTTTCGGCAGTTGCGAGTCGAGGAAGGCCTGCCCGCCGAAGCCGGGATTCACGGTCATCACCATGATGATGTCGGTGAGGTCGAGCACGTTCTCCACCGTCTGCACCGGAGTGGCGGGGTTGAGCACCACGCCCGCTTTTTTGCCGAGCGATCGGATAAGCTGGAGCGTGCGGTGCAGATGCGGTCCGGATTCCGGGTGCACCGAGATATTATCCGCCCCCGCCTCAGCGAAGGCGACGATATACGGGTCCGCCGGGGCGATCATCAGATGCACGTCCATCGGCAAGGTGGTGTGCTTGCGCAGCGCCTTCACCACCAGCGGGCCGAAGGTGATGTTGGGAACGAAATGCCCGTCCATCACGTCCAGGTGTAGCCAGTCGGCCCCGGCCTGTTCCACGGCGCGGGTTTCCTCACCCAGCCGCGCGAAATCCGCGGCGAGGAGGGACGGGGCGATGAGCGTGCGAGTCGGGGCGGTGGTCATGATACCTGTTTGTAGCCAGGGCCGGGGGGGAATCACAAGCGCAACAAGAACGGCGGCTCAGGGCTTCACCAGCCGCGCAATAAAAAACC
>DATIWS010000090.1:0-3926 GCA_035519275.1 Acidocella sp.
TGGCAACGCGTGAGAGCAGTTTGTTCGCCCGGCCCAGCACCGCGTTCTGCTCGTGCAGAATCACGCGCGGCTTGCCCATGAACATCGTCGCCGCCGCCAGCACCGGCGGCACGGAAGGATAACCGCCAAACGCCACCACGGCGGAAGGCCGCAACTGGCGCAACAGCCCCCGCGCCTCGAACACTCCGCGCAGCAGCGCCAGCGCACCCCGCGCCGCGCGCTTGAACCCGCGCCCGGAGAGCCCGGCGCCCGAGATCACATGCCGCTCCGCCCGCGCGAACACCGGCGAGGCCAAGCCGCCCGAGCGCGCATCGGTCAGCAGCACCACGCGCTCGCCCCGGGCCAGCAGTTCCGCCGCCAGCGCCTCGGCCGGGAAGAAATGCCCGCCCGTGCCGCCAGCCGCGATCACAACAGGTTTCGGCGCCCTGGCTCTCATGCGCCCTCCCCGGCATGGCGCCTGCGCGTCAACGCCAGCAAAAACCCCATCTGGATGGAAATAGCCAGCGCCGAGCTGCCCCCATAGGAGAGGAATGGCAGCGTCATGCCCTTGGTCGGGATCAGCGACAGCGACGACGCCATGTTCACAAACGCCTGCAGCCCAAAGCCGACAACCAGCCCGCCCGCGGCCAGCACCACGAACAGATTCGGTTCGGCCAGCAGCCGGAACAGCGCCCGCAGCACGATGGCGGCGAACACCAGGATGATAAAGGCGCAGAAGAACAGCCCGAATTCCTCACCCGCCACGGCGAACACAAAGTCGGCGCGCGCATCGGGCAGGAAGTGCTTCACCTGCCCCTCGCCCGGCCCCAGCCCCCACATGCCGCCATTGCCGAACGCCATCAGCGCCGTCTGCGCCTGGCTGCCCTTCGGCGGGTCGATGAACATCATCACGCGCGTATGCACGTGGCTGATGAAGAAGAACGCATAGACCAGCGCCAGCACGACCAGCCCGGCGGCGATGCCGAGCCATTTCATGTCCATGCCGTCGAGGTAGAGTTGCGACAGCAAGACCATGGTGAACAGGAAGGTCATGCCGATATCCGGCTGCATCTTCAGCACCAGCGCGGTGAGCAGATACACGCCAACAGCCGCGCGCTTGCCCGGAAATCCAGATGTACGGCGCGCTTCCGCGATCAGCCAGGCGGTGATGATGATGAAGGCCGGGCGCAGGAACTCGCTCGGTTGTATGGTGAAGCCGGGCATCGCGAGCCAGCGGTTGGCGCCGTCCACCTCGGTGCCGTGCATCAGGGTGAAGCCGGTGAGCAGGAAGAACACGATACCCATCCCCAGCGCCGCCAACTTCACCTGGCGCAGGCTGAGCATGGACATGCCTAGCATCGTCACCCCGCTCAGCAGCAGGAAGAAAATCTGCTTGATCATCGCCAGCGTGTGCGGATCGGTGATGCGCGTGGTCGCGCCCGGCATGGCGGCCAGAGCCAACACGTAGCCAATGCCCACCAGAATGCCGAGGCCGAGCATCGTGAGGCGGTCCACGCTCCACCACCAGCGGCCCAGTATCGAGGTATCAGCGCGGGAGAGCGGGCGCATCAGGCGGCAACTCCCTTGGCCAGCTTGGCAAATACGTCGCCACGCGCTTCGAAATTCGGGAACTGGTCGAAGCTCGCCGCGGCGGGGGAGAACAGCACGACCCCGCTCCCGGCTTTCGCCGCCGCAAAGGCCTCCGGCAGCGCCGCTTCCAGCGTGCCCACATACTCATTCGCCACACCATGCGCCGCCAGCTTGGCGGCAAAGGCCTGGCCGTCCTGGCCGATCAGAAACGCTTTCTCGATGCGCGGGAAAAGCGGCTCCAGATCGTCGATCCCGCCCGCCTTGGCCACCCCGCCCGCGATCCACACGAAGCGGTCATGGCAGGCCATGGCGCGGCTGGCGGCGTCGGCATTGGTCGCCTTGCTGTCATTGATGAAGCGCACGCCTTCGCACTGCGCCACCTCCTGCGCCCGGTGTGCGAGGCCGGGGAAGCTGGCGATCCCCTCGGCGATCGCCGCCTCGCCCACGCCCAGCGCCCGCGCCAGCGCGGCGGCGGCGGCGGCGTTCTGCGCGTTGTGCTCGCCCGGCAGCGCCTTGGCGCCCGTGGCTTGGCCCGTGCCGGAAATCCGCACCACCTTGGCCGGCTGGGTCTGAAGCCACTCCGCCATTTCACGCGAGGGCTCGTCATCCACCCCGATCACCGCCGTGCAGCTGCCATCCTGCCGCGCGAAGATCGCGCGCTTGGCGGCGGCGTAGCCGGCCATGTCACCGTGGCGGTCCAGATGGTCGGGCGAAAGATTCAGCGTCACCGCGGCATCAAACCGGAGCGTCGCGATTCGTTCCAACATATAGCTGGACATTTCGAGCACATAGACGCCGTCATCCGGCAAAATTGGCAAGGAAAGCGCCGCCGGGCCCAGATTCGCCCCCGCCGCGTTCGGCACCCCGGCCACGTTGAGGATATGCGCCAGCAGCGCCGTCGTGGTGGACTTGCCGTTGGTCCCGGTAATCCCGGCAAAGCGCGCCTTGGAGCCCAGCCCCCGCACCGCCTGGTAGAGCAGTTCGGCATCGGTGAGCACCGGCACGCCATGCGCCACTGCCCACGCCGCTTCCGGATGCGGCTTGGGCAGAATGTGCGGGATGCCGGGCGAAAGCACCACCGCGTCCAGATGCCCCGTAACCTCGGAGGGTTTACGCACCGCAAAGCCCTCGGCGGCGGCGCGGGACGCCTCATTATCGTCCCACACGAACACCTCGGCGCCGAATTCGCGCAAACGCAAGGCGGCGGGCATGCCTGCCCGCCCCAGCCCAAGCACCGCGAAACGCTTGCCGGAAAACACGCTCATCGGATCTTCAGGGTGGCCAGCCCCACCAGCCCCAGGATCATCGAAATGATCCAGAAGCGGATGACGATGGTCGGTTCCGCCCAGCCTTTCTTCTCGAAATGATGGTGCAGCGGCGCCATCAGGAACACGCGCCGCCCCGTGCGCTTGTACCAGAACACCTGCACGATGACCGAGATGGTCTCCACGACGAACAGCCCGCCGACGATGGCGAGCACGATCTCATTCTTGGTCGCCACGGCAACCGCCCCCAGCGCGCCGCCCAGCGAGAGGGAGCCGGTATCGCCCATGAACACCGCCGCCGGCGGCGCGTTGAACCACAGGAAACCGAGCCCCGCGCCGATCAGCGCCGAGAGGAACACCGCCAACTCGCCCACGCCGGGGATGAAGTTGACCTCCAGATACCCGGCGAAAATCTTGTTGCCCACCAGATAGGCGATGAGCGCGAACACCGCGGCGGCGATCATCGTCGGCACCGTGGCCAGGCCGTCCAGCCCATCGGTGAAGTTCACCGCATTGGCCGAGCCCATGAGCACGAACAGCGCCACGAACGGAAACAGAAAGCCGAGCGGAATCAGCAGGCTCTTGAACACCGGCATGGCGAGGTCGGTGGCGATCGCGCCGGGCATCAGGTGGATCATCCAAAGCGCCGCGATCAGCCCTATCACGCCCTCGCCCAGCAGCCGCACCCGGCCGGAAACGCCCTTGGTGTTGCGCTTGGTCAGCTTGAGGAAGTCATCGGCAAAGCCGATCCCGCCGTAGCCGAAGGTGACCATCAGCGTCGCCCAGATATAGCCATTGCCCAGGTCCCCCCAGAGCAGGGTGGAGAACCCCAGCGCCAGCAGGATCAGCACGCCCCCCATGGTCGGCGTGCCCTTCTTTTCGACCAGATGCCGCTCCGGCCCGTCGGTGCGAATCGGCTGGCCGTGGCGCTGCATGGCCTTCAGGGTGCGAATCACCTTCGGCCCGAGCCAGAAGCTGATGACGAGCGCCGTCAGGCACGCCCCGCCCGCCCGGAAGGTAATGTACCGGAACAGGTTGAAAAAATGCACATGCCCGGCAAGCGGGAAGAGAATCGCGTAAAGCATCAGCCAG
>DATIWS010000091.1:0-3158 GCA_035519275.1 Acidocella sp.
GCGCGGCGTGCCGACGACGCGGCCTTGCCCATCCACGGCGAAGCTGCCCATGACGACGCCGTTGAACAGCATGCGCCGGCGCGCGGCCAGTACGCTGCCTTTCAGTGGCAGGATCCGGTCGCCATCGACCGCCAGCCGCCCGGTCGGCACGGAATCCACCACGCGCGGCGCGCCGGGGGCAAATTGCAGCACGTCGCCATTCTCCACCAGCACGGTGGGAATGCCCTCATGCTGGGCGAAGGCCGCCTGGGTGGAGAGATGCCGCCACTCGCCATGGGTGGGGATGATGTGTTTGGGGCGGACCAGCGCGTAGAGCCGCCGCAGCTCATCCTGCGCCGGATGGCCGGAGACATGGGTGAACTCTTCGTTATCGGTGATGATGTTCACCCCGCGCCGGGCCAGCGCGTCGCGCACTTTGCGCACCGCCAGCTCGTTGCCGGGGATGACGCGCGAGGAGAAGATCACAGTATCGCCCTCGCCCAGCACGGCGTGGCGGTGAGAGTCGGCGGCGATGCGCGCCAGCGCCGAGCGCGGCTCGCCCTGGCTGCCGGTGACCAGCAGCAGCAGGTTCTCATCCGGGATCGAGCCGATCATCTCTTCGGGGAGGAGATCCGGCACGTTCTTCAGATACCCAGCCTCCTGCGCCGCGGCGATGTAGGTGGTGAGGCTGCGCCCGACCAGGCAGACATGCCGCCCCGCCGCCTCGGCCGCGGAGATGATGCTCGAGAGGCGCGCGACGTTGCTGGCAAAGCATGTGACAGCGACCCGCCCCGGCAAGTCCATGATCAGCGCTTCCAGGCTGTTCTTCACGTCCAGCTCGGAGCCGGAATGTCCCTCCACCGTGGCGTTGGTGGAGTCGGAGACCATCGCCAGCACACCGGCATCGCCCAGGGCGCGCAGGGCCGCCTCGTCGGTGGCCGGGCCCACTACCGGCGCCGGGTCCAGCTTCCAGTCACCCGTGTGCAGCACCGTGCCATAGGGGGTAGTAATCGCCAGCCCCTGGGCCTCCGGCGTGGAATGGGTGAACCCGTAATAGCGCAGCTCGAACGGCCCCAGGCGCATATGTCCGCCGCAGGGCACGACGTTCAGCTTCAGCTCGCGGCCGATACCGGCCTCAGCCAGCTTGCGCTTGAGCACGGCGGCGGCGAACGGCGTGGCATAGACCGGGCAGCGCAGCTGCGGCCAGAGCCGGGCAATGCCGCCGATATGATCCTCATGCGCGTGCGTCACCACCAAGCCAAGCAGCGCCTCGCGCTGTTCCGCGATGAATGTGGGGTCGGGCAGCAGGATTTCGGCCTCGGGCGTTTCGGGCCCGGTGAACCCCATGCCGCAATCCACCGCCACCCAGGCGCCATCGCAGCCATAGAGGTTGAAATTCATGCCGATTTCACCCGTGCCGCCGAGCGGCACGAAAATGAAAGCGCCTTCCGCGTCACCCCCGCTTGGTGGCTGGGGCTTGCGGGCGGATTTTGCCATCAGATACTCAACTCCTGAATTCGTACGATTAGTCGCTGTCCATAAACCGCGTACGGTCGCGCGGCAAAGCCGGGGCTGGGTTGCGTTCCGAGAGCAGGCGCAGCCCGTCGAGGGTAAGGTCCGGGGCGATGGCCATGAACTTGGCCGTGCCCTCGGCGAAGAGCGGCGCCAGCCCGCCAGTAGCAATGGCTTTCAGCTTCTCGCCGAACTCGTGCTCGATACGCACGAGCAGTCCCTCGATGAGCCCGATATAGCCCCAATAGATGCCCGACTGCATGGCGGGCACGGTATCGCGCCCAATGACCGAATGCGGGCGGCCGATGCCGATGCGCGGCAGCCGCGCCGCCGCCTGGTGCAGGGCCTCGATCGAAAGGTTGATGCCGGGCGAGATGGCGCCGCCGAGATAGGCGCCGTCCTTGTCCACCACGTCGAAGGTCGTGGCCGTGCCGAAATCCACCACCACCAGCGGGCCGCGATAGTAATGATGCGCGGCCAGGGAGTTGAGCAGGCGGTCGGCGCCGACGCCCGCGGGATTGTCGGTCCTGATGTCGAAACCCCAGTCGAGCGAGGAGCGGGCCACCAGCGGCTCCACGGCGAACCACTCGCGGCACAGCCGGCGCAAATGATACAGCGCCGCCGGCACCACGGTGCCGAGTACCGCCCGGTCGATTTCCTCTGGCGTGACGCCAATGCGGGTGAGCAGGGCCTGCAGCCATACGCCATATTCATCGGAGGTCCGCTGCGCCGAGGTCGCCAGACGCCAGGTGCCGCGCCATTCCAACCCGTCATGCACGGCGAACACGATATTGGTGTTGCCCGCATCGATCACCAGAAGCATGTCTTCCGCCCCTTATCCCTGGCCCAGCAGGACCTCGCCCGTATTAATGGTGTCGATACGATCTTTGTTGCGTAACAGCAATTCACCCGCGGCGGATAATCCGGCGAAAACGCCTTCCAGCATCTGCCCGGCGGTTTGAATGCGCATCGCCGTGCCCACCGGGTGGGCGCGTTGCAGCCAGGCGGCGCGGATGTCGGCGGCGGGTGCGTCCTGCCAGGCGCCGAGGCGGGCCAGAACGGCCTCCGCCATTTGCTGCGCGGAAAGGCTCACGCCATGCGCGGCGAGCGAGGTAGTGCGCCGCCCCGCGATCTCGGGCGCGGCGCGGAGGTTCACGCCGATGCCGATCACCAGCCAGTCCAGCCGGTTTTCCGCCGGGGCGGCGTCTATTAACACCCCGGCGAGCTTGGCATCGCCGATGAGCACGTCATTGGGCCATTTCAGGCTGGTGGGCGGGGCAAAAAACTGCTCCAGCGCCTCGGCCACGGCCACGCCGGCAAGCAGGGCGAACATGCCCGCCTCGGCCAAGGGCCGCGCCGGGCGGAGCAGGACGGAGAGATTGAGATTGCCTTCCGGCGCCTGCCAGGAGCGGCCACGCGAGCCGCGCCCGGCTGTCTGCTTCAGGGCCAGTACCGCCAGCCCCGCCGCCTCGCCCGCGCGGGCCCGCGCGGCGCAGAGGTCGGATGTGGAGCCTAGATCCTCGAAAACCTCAAGCCGCCAGGCGGTCAACCCATCAGGGCCTTTGCCGCGGCATCGGCGGCGCTAAGCAGCGGCGCCGGGAGGAAGATGAACAGCGCGGTCGCGGCAGCGCCGAGCGCCATGATGAAGTTCACGCTCTTGGGCGCGG
>DATIWS010000092.1:0-4899 GCA_035519275.1 Acidocella sp.
GATCCCCGCATCCTTGCGGACCAGCACGACCTGGTCGTTCACATCGCCGCGTAGCGCTGCAATGGCCCGCACCTTGGCACCACTGGCGGCGGCGAAGGCCTGGGGAATCTCACTCCAACTGCCGTAATCCAGCGCGCCAGCGTTGACCGCCTCGATGATCAGCTGGCCGGAGGCGAACTCGAAGAACTGCACCGGATACGGAAAATCCGCCTGCCCGGCGAGCGGCAGCAAGGTTTTGTCCTGCCCCTTATAGACGCCGACACGCAATGGCTTGGGCGCAGCACGCAGAATGGTAGGGGCAGCGAGCCCGGCGGCGGTTAGGCTCAAGAACTGGCGGCGTGGCAGAGAGGTGAAAACGGTCATGCGTGCATCCTTGGTCAGTAGCCGCGCCCGGGCGGCACGAGGTTGAGCAGCGCCTCACCTTTCAGGTAACGGCGCAGGTTTTCCTGGAAGAGCGGGGCGTAGCGCGAAGCGTCCCCGCCGGACCAGGAGATATGCGGGGAGAGATGCACGCGTGGGTGCGTGTAGAACGGATGCCCCGCGGGCAGTGGTTCCGGCTCGGTCACGTCGAGCGAGGCGAAGCCGAGATGCCCCAGCTCCAGCGCCGCCAGCAGCGCGTCTTGGTCGATGAGCCTTCCGCGCGCGATATTGATGAGATGCGCCCCTGGTTTGAGACGAGCCAGGGCCGCCGCATCGACAATGCCCGCCGTTTCCGGCGTGAGTGGCAGGGCGACGACAAGATGGTCCGCCGCCGCAAGGATGGTGGCGAAATCGGCGATGCGCACGCCCGGCGCTTCGCCGCCCGAGCGGCGGAAGGCGACGACCTCCATGCCGAAGGCCTTGGCGCGGGTGGCGATCTCTTGCCCGATGCTGCCATAGCCGAGCAGCCCCAGCGTCTTGCCCTGCAACGTGCCGAGCTGCACCGGCTTCCAAGCTTGCGCCTCGCTGATCCATATCTCCGGCAGGCGCTTCTCCACCGCCAATATGGCCGCCAGGGTGAATTCGGCGATCGTGCTGCTGTTGGTGCCGCGCCCACAGGTAACGAGCGGCACCTGGAACAGCCAGGGCGGATATTCATCCACCCCGGCCGAAACAGCATGCACCCAGCGCAAGCGCCCGGGCCAGCCCGGCGGCGGCTGCGCGGGCACATTGGCACGCTCCCCGCGCGGGGGAACGGCGATAAGGATCTCCGCCTCCGCTGGCACATCCCAGGCGCGCTCCGGCGGCAGCGCTTGCATGGCGATATGCGGCGGCAGGCCAAGCTGCCCCACCATGGCGGGGGGCAGTTGGTGGGCGATGGTCAGAGGAACAGTCGTGAGATCGGCCATGGCTCAGTAGCTGTACGCAAGCTTGAAGAAGACTGTGCGCGGCGGACTCACCGGCCCGACCCACAGATTCGGCGAACCGCTCCAAGTCAGGCTCTGGTAGGCACGGCGGTCCGTAAGATTGTTGCCGGTAATAATGGCCGTCCACCGGCTGTTCTTCGGTGAATAGGAGATGAAGGCGTCCACATAAGCCTGCGGGTGGATCTCGCCTTGCGGGTAGTTGAAAACATCCGAGTAGTAGGAGGTCTCGTAGGAGATGTCCGAACCGAGCCTGACCTGGCCGGGAATATTAAGCGGCACGGCGTAGGTGAAAGCGCTATAGAGCTGCCAACGCGGCGCGAAGGGCAGCTGGTTGCCGGTGGCGCTCACTGCCGTGCCGGTATTCACGTTGACGCCGGGATTGGAGAAGGAGCCAAACCGGCTCCACAAATAGCTGACATTGTTGGTCAGGGTCAGTCCGTCGATCGGTTGCGCGACCGATTCAAGCTCGAACCCGTCCGTGTACGCAGAGTCGGCGTTGGACCGCACGGAAACCCGGGTACCGTTTACCGGGCTGGTGACCTGCGCGGTCTCCTGCAGGTTGCTATAATCGTTGTAAAACAGCGTGCCATTCAGCCGCAGCTTATGCTCAAGCCAGTCGGTCTTCAGCCCGACCTCGTAGGTTGTTACATTCTCCTGGTCATAAGGCAGCGCAGAGGCCAGCGAGGACGCGCGATTGTTGAAGCCGCCGGCATTGAAGCCCTCAGCGATGCTGCCGTAACCGAAAATGTCAGGCGTGAACTGGTAGGACACCCCGTATTTGGGCGTGAAGGAATACCAGGTCTTGTTGCCGGAATAGGTGAAATTATTTCTCAACGCCGCGTTTTGCGCCGCGGTATTCGAGGCCGACGCCACGATCGGGGTGCCGTTGAAATTATCGTACACGCCTTGGAAGCGGAAACCACGATTCTCGATGGTATAGCGGCCGCCGAGCGTGCCGGTCAGCTTGTCCGTGAAGTGATAATCGCCTTGCGCATAGGCGGCATAATTGGTGGTCTTCGTATCGCCGATCTGGTCCTGCGGGAACGCAGGTGTACCAGCGCCGGTAGGCGAGACGACATAGCCAATGCGGTTGGAAGCAAAATTCTCATGCAGGAAAAACAGGCCCGAGGCGAAATCGAACTTGTCGTAATTGCCGAGCAGCTGGAATTCCTGCGTCACCTCCTGCTCGCGATAGACGATGTAGTTATCCGAGATGGAGACCGTCGCCGGATAGGGGTAGGCGAGCGAGGCGGCGGAGCCGTTATAGACCACCAGCGGCTGGCCGTCATTATTGTAGTTCACCGGGTTTTGCGAAAAGCCGCGATAGGCCGAGATGGATTTGAAGGTGAGATTGGGATTGATGGTGTAGGTCACCTTGTTGGAGACGCCGCCAACCCAGGAATCATTCTTCGGGTGCTGCGAGGCGTAACTATCCCGCAAATTTGTCGGCCCATAAACTGGATGGGCCAGTGTGCCGCCGATGATCGGCCGAACCGGTGAATAATAAGCGCTGCCGGAATAATCCAGCAAGCCGTCGGCTTCCACCTCATCGCTGAGGTCCGGCGTGATATGGGCGAGCAGCTTGCCGCGCAGGCCGGTGGTATTCTGGTTGTTTACCCGCTGGTTGATCGTCGGGTCGTAGCTGTATCCCTCATGCTGGTCATGCGCGAAGGCGAGGCTGGCATCGAGCTTGCCGGGAACAACCGGGCCTGCGACATAGGCGTGCGTGTTGAAAGCGCCGTAGGTTCCACCGCCAACGTCGAAATTCGCGGTCAGTGTGTCGGTAGGCTCACGCGTGATATAGCGGATCGCACCGGCATCGGAATTCTCGCCAAACAGCGTGCCCTGCGGACCGCGCAAAATCTCCACGCGTTCGAGGTCGGTCAGATCCGGCATGCCGTTGATCGCGCGCGGCAGATACACGTCATCCAGATACTGGCCGATATTCGGATCGAAGATCGGGTCGGCGTCGCCAATGCCCCGGATGAAGAATAGCTGCGTGATCGGCGTGATGCCGGAACGGGGGATGGTGACGCCTGGCGCCTTCCCGGCGAGGTCGCGCGCGGTGGTAAGATTCTGCTCCTGGATCTGCTTCGGCGCGAACACCGTGACGGCAACCGGCGTTTTCTGCAGTTTGGTCGTATGGCGGGTCGCGGTGACCACCACGTCCTTCAACCCGCTCTGCTGGCTGCTCTGCGCGGTATGGCCGGTTTGCGCCACCGCCGGCACCGCAACGGCCAACGCCACCATTGCCACACCCGCGCGCAAAACATGGCGAGTACGGCCGGGTGAAGCGCCGGCCTTTTCCCTAAACGTCGTAAGCATGAAGTCCCCTGTTTGGTTATAAGATTACATTTTTCGTAGAGTTTAAAGCCGATAGATTGTAAAATCTATATTTCTAATGGTTTTATTAGATAATTTAATACGTCTTATATTGTTTATATTTATCAGCACGTTGATTAAAAATATTCGGCGCAACTCTACTGCACCGCACACATACAGCTTGAAAAACTTATTTATTAGATAGAGTTTTATCTCTGCAACAGCAGAGAGCCTGGCGAATGAACCACCTATCCCCTGCCCTGGCACCGGACCTACGCGGCCTGCCCCGTTCGGCAGCCCCGGAGGTACTGGCAGCTTTGTCCAGCAACTTTGCCGCCGGGGCCGCCGCGCATGACCGCGAGGGAAGCTTTCCGCACGAGAATTTCGCAGCGCTGCACAGCGCCGGGCTGATCGGCCTGCCGGCCGTGCGGGCGCTCGATGGCAATCCTCTCACCTTGCCCGAGGCGCGCGAGATCATCGCTGCCGTTGCCCGCGGCGAGCCTTCCACGGCGCTGGTGCTGGTGATGACCTATCTGTTCGTGCAGCAGGCGACGGACAACCCGAACTGGACTCCCACGCTTCGCCGCAAGGTGCTTGAGGATGTCGCGCTGAACGGCGCACTGGCCAATGCGCTGCGGGTGGAACCCGCGCTTGGCACGCCGGTACGCGGCGGGCTTCCTGCCACCACAGCGCGGCGCGTGTCGGGCGGGTTCCGCATCTCGGGGCACAAAATCTATTCCACCGGCATTCCGGGACTGAAATGGCTCGCCGTATGGGGCCGCACGGACGATGCCGAACCACTCACCGGAACCTTCCTCGTTCCGCGCGAGGCCGAGGGCATCCGCGTGGTCGAGACCTGGGACCTGCTGGGCCTGCGCGCCAGCAGCAGCCATGATGTGATCCTGGAGGACGTGTTCGTCCCCGAGGAATACGCCGTAGATATCCGTCCGCCCGCCGCCTGGGCCGTGCGCGGCCCCGGCCTTCCGCAATGGATGGCCGTGCTGCTAAGCGCCATCTACGATTCCGTGGCGCGCAATGCGCGGGATTTCCTCGTCAGCTTCGCGCTGGAGCGCAAGCCGAGCAATCTCGGCGCCGCGCTCTCCACCCTGCCCCGCTTCCAGGAGGCGGTGGGTGAGATCGAAGCACTGCTGCACGTGAACAACGCCCTGCTGGAGCGCGCCTCCCTGGCCGATCCGGCTGAGTTCGGCGCGCATGAGGGCAATTTCGTCAA
>DATIWS010000093.1:0-2398 GCA_035519275.1 Acidocella sp.
CCGCACCCCCGCCCCGCTCCGCCGCAGCGCTACATCGTGATGAACGACATGTCCTACGGCAACCCCTCGGCCAAGACGGCGCCTGCTCCCACGCATGGCCGGGCGATGAATCTCAGCCTGCCGCAAAACGACGCGCAGGCCGTCACCGGCGCGGATTTCGCCGTGCATGGCAATGCCGGATCGGACTGGGACGCCGCCCTCACCAAATGGGTGAGCGAGCACGCCTATTACCCGCAGGCCGCGATCGCACAGCACCAGCAGGGCACGGCGGAGGTGGAGTTCACAGTGGACCGCAACGGCCATGTGACTGGGCTGCGCCTGCTGCGCTCGGCTAACTCCACATTCCTGGACCAGGCCTGGGAGCTGCTGTTCTCCGACAACCAACTGCCGCCCTTCCCATCCGATGCCAAGGACGACCACGTGACCGTGGACTACACGGTGCATTATCAGCTCGTGCCGTAAAGCTTGCCTCGACTCGCCATCTCCGATTCAACGGGGATGATGGATGATCAAGCTTTCGGGATAACGCAAAGCCTCACCGGCCGGCGCTGGGTATGGCGCTCCAGCCACGAGGACCGGCTCGGGCAAGGCCTCGCGCAGCAGTTGGGGATTCCCGAGCTGATGGGCCGGCTGCTCGCCGCGCGTGGCGTGAGTGCCGAGCACGTCCCAAATTTCCTCGACCCCACCCTGCGGGCGATGCTGCCCGACCCCTCCAGCATTGTGGACATGAACGCCGCCGCCGCGCGCCTCGCCGATGCGGTGATGGATGGCGAGATGGTCGGCGTGTTCGGCGATTACGATGTCGATGGCGCCTGCAGCACCGCCCTGCTCGTCACGCTGCTGCGCCAACTTGGCTGCGAGACGGTGTACCACGTGCCGGACCGCATGCTGGAAGGCTATGGCCCCAATGCAAATGCGCTACGCGGCATGGTGGAACGCGGCGCGCGGCTGCTGGTCTGTGTCGATTGCGGCACCGGGGCGCATGAGGCCTTCGCGCCGCTGCACAACCGCGCGGATATTGTGGTTTTCGACCACCATAAATCCGAGGGCCCGCCGCCGCCGATCCGTGCCCTGGTGAACCCGAACCGGCTCGACTGCACCTCCGGCCTGAACAATATCTGCGCCGCCGCTGTCACCTTCATCGCCTGCGTCGCGCTGCTGCGCGCGTTGCGCAGGCGCGGTTTCTTCGAAAGCCGGGCGGAACCGGATCTGCGCGAGTTCCTGGACCTCGTGGCGCTGGCGACAGTGTGCGACGTGATGCCGCTGACCGGTCTCAACCGCGCCTTCGTCACGCAGGGTCTGCGCGTGATGGCACGTCGGTCCCGGCCGGGCATCGCGGCACTGCTGGACGTTGCCAAGCTTACCGAGGCGCCGAACGCCATGCATTGCGGCTTCGCCCTGGGGCCGCGCATCAACGCCTCAGGGCGCATCGCCGAAGCGGATATGGGGCTGCGCCTGCTGCTGGCGGAGGACGAGGCTCTGGCCTCCGAGCTTGCCCAGGCGCTGGACGCGGTGAACCGCCAGCGCCAGACGGTGGAAGCCGGCATCACCTCCGACGCCATGGCAATGGCCCAGGCCCAGGTTGAGGCCGGGCATGGGGTGATCCTGCTTGCGCAGGAGGGGTGGCACCCCGGCGTGGTTGGCATCGTCGCCGGGCGGGTGAAGGAGAAGTTCAACCGCCCTGCCCTCGTCGCCGGTATTACCGAAGGCATGGCGAAGGGGTCGGGCCGCTCGGTCCCCGGCATCGACCTCGGCGCCGCGGTGATCGCGGCACGGCAGAGCGGGCTGCTGGCCACTGGCGGCGGCCACGCCATGGCGGCGGGGTTCTCGGCGCCCGAGACGGCGCTGGGCGAGTTGCACGAATTCCTGAGCGCCCGGCTGGCCAAGGCCGCGGAACTGCCCCCCACGGCCGAGCTGCTGCTGGATGGCGTGCTGGGCGTGGCTGGTGCCGACGCCACGCTGGCGCAAATGGTCGCCAAGCTGGGCCCCTTTGGCACCGGCAATGCCGAACCGCTCTTCGTGCTGCCACGCGCCCGGGTGGTGAAGTCCGACCGCATCGGCAAGGACGGCGGTACGATTCGCGCCATGGTCGAGGGCGAAGGCGGCGGGCGGCTGAAGGCGCTGCTGTTCCGCGCCAAGGAAGGCCCGCTGGCCGATGCCCTGGGCCGCGCAGGCGGTGCGCCGCTGCACCTAGCCGGATACCTGCGCGCGGAAAGCTGGCAAGGTCGGGTTTCGGCTGGTTTTTTCATTACCGACGCCGCCCCCGCTTGACTGATGACGCGGAGCAGCGTAGCAGGCGTCCACCTTTAGTCCCCATCGTCTAGAGGCCTAGGACACCGCCCTCTCACGGCGGTAACAGGGGTTCGAATCCCCTTGGGGACGCCATTCTCGAACAAAA
>DATIWS010000094.1:0-8095 GCA_035519275.1 Acidocella sp.
GGCGGGTTTGCCGCTGCCCAGACCGAACAGGTCGCGCAAAAATCCCGGCGTGATGGCGGAAAGCGGGTTCATGCTGACTTTCGGTTTGAACAGCGAGCCGCTGATATGCGCGCGCATCGCGAACAGCCCGCCGCCTTTTTCAGGCGAGAACAGCCTCCCCAGCAATGGCAACCGCCCCGGCAGCGCATTGAGCGCGTAGAGCGGCACCACGGTGGTGTCGATTGAGCACTCGTTGTTGGCCAAGCGGATGCTGCCCGTGGCGGTAAAGCCCAGCGATGAGGAAAAAGCCCGCGCGTCGTTCAGCTGCAGCACGCCGCCCTGCAACGAGAACGGGATCACCGCGTGATCGATGAGCATTCCGGGGCCGGAGACGGCATCCGCCACGCCGTAAAGCGTCAGCTCCTGGAGGATCTTGGTCACCTCCGGCGCCTTCACCAGCCGGAGCTTTTCCAGCTTGGCAATGCCCTTGGCGGGCTGGCCGCCGCCATACACGGCGTCCAGCGCCAACGTGCCGCCAGTGGCGCTACCGTAAAGGTCCAGCGCGCGCAGCAGCGTGCCGGTATCGGCCGATTGCACAGCCAGCGCGCGGCGCGCGCCCTGTTGCGGCGTGATGCTGAGGCTGAACCCGCTGGCCCGGCTCTGGGCTTGAAGCACCGTGCCGCCCTGCCCCGCGCCGTTAAAGGAGAACGCCTTCAGCCCGGGCGCCGGCGCGGCGGCGAGGTAAAGCGTGCCGAAATTGAGCGTGGCGTTCCAGGCGGGGCCAGTTGGCTGCGTTTCCTTGCTGCTCTCCCCGCCCTGGCCTTTTGTTTCGCGCCGCACATCCAGCACCGGGCCGGACACGCTGATGCGCCAGGGTGCGCCCGCGCTGGCTGGCGGAGTGATGCTGCCCTGGGCCTGGGTGCGGCCGATGGTGGCGTTGGTCAGGGTAAAGCTGCCGCCTTGCTGCCCCGTGCCCCTGATATCCAGCCCCGGCGCCTGGGCGGTCAGGCTGTTCAGCGCCGCCAGCCGCCCATGGTCCAGTGTCGCGCTGATCTCCAGACGGCCGGCGGTTCCCTGCCGCTTTTCCCAGCCGAAGGCCGGAAGTGCGACACCCGCGGCGGTGATGTCCGAGCTGACCGTGGCGGTCTGCGTGCCGCCGGGCGGGCCTGAAAGCCGGAAGGTGAACGGGGCGACGCCGCTGGCCGGGCCGCTCGCCGCCGTGGCCTGCGTCAGGCCGAGATATTCCCATAACTGCGCCCCAACGGCGCCTTGCAGCAGCAAATTCGCCGGGCTTCCCGGGACACTGATTTCATCCTCCAGCGTCAATGTCGCGGGTTCACCGGCGAAGTACCCCTTCGCCCGCAGGCTCAGCTTTTGCACGGTCACGTCGAGGTTCGCCTCGGTATCGGTGAATAAAAGCGGCGGCAGCAGCGAGACCATGTTCACCTTGTGCAGCGCCGCCTGCACATGCAGCCCGGTATCGGCCAGCGCCAGATTCAGCACGAGCGGAATGCGCGCGGTAACGGTGGCATTGATGCTGCCGGTGGCCTCGGTCATGCCCGGCGGGGCGTCGCGCAGCAGGTTGAGCGGGGGCGGGCCGAGCACGGCGAACACATCCTGCACGCGGGCGGCGAGATCGATCGAAAGATCGCCGACCTGCAGCTCCTGCATCAGGCCCGAGATGGTCATGGTACCGCCAGTGAGCGCAATGCCGCCGACATGCCCGGCCTGCGCGGTGATCACCGCTGTGTCCTTGTTCGGCATGGTGAACGTGCCGTTTAGCCCGGTGATCGGGGTGACGCCCTTCAGCCAGGTGAGTTTGAGGTCCTGACCGTCGAAACCGCCGGTGATGCCGGCAAGCTTCACGGAAGAGAGGTCGCCAGGGGCTGTAACATCGAAGGTGAAGGCGGCGTTGCGCGCGAAGCCGCTGGTGATGTTCGCCGACACCCAGGCGCGGGTATTCGGTATCGCCTTTTGCGGCCAATAGGCGGGCAGATCCTCGGCGCGTACCGAATCGAGGGCCAGGGTGACACTTCCCGTCCAGTTTTCCTGCGCCCGGGCGGTGGCGCTGAAGCCGATATGCGGCGCACTGGCGCCGATGGGGGTAAGGTCGAGCCGCCCCCCGGTGACATCCACCGCCCCAGGGGTGGCATGCAGGACGAAGCCGCCGCCGGTGATGGCCTCGCTCAGCCCGGGCTGGCCGAGCACGCCAGGGCCGAGGATGACGTGGAAATCACCCCGCGCCAGGGTATAGCCCTTGCCCGGCCAGATATCCGCACGCAGGGAGACCGGCGCCGTGGTGCCGGTGAAGCGGGCGCCTGTACCGTCCACGCGCAGCGGCTGGCGCGCGCCAAACAGATCCACCAGCGGAGCCGCCACCTTCGCCTCCGGGATATTCGCGAACTCCACGCCTTCGGCATTGCGCACCGAGATGCCGCGCAGTTGGAGGACGAAGGGCTCGCCCCCGCCCTGGTGGTAGCCGGCCCAGGTCAACTCCGCCCCGTCCATATGAATGGCAATACCCTCGCCGGAGGCCAGCGTGGCCAGGCGCGAAGCCAGCTCCGGCAGTTCCAGCGGCCCGAAGGACAGCCGGAAGGCGAGCACGCAGAAGGCCGCGATGCACAGGATGAGCAGCAGCATGACGACGCGTCCAAGCTGATGAACCGCCTCGCCAAATATCTTCCAAACTTGACCTGGACGCTGCTTCATCCTGTTCTGATTGCCAGATGCCCCGTAGATCCCACAAGCTGGTGTTCCCAAAACCTGCGGATGCCAAGGCCGCTGCCGGGCTGCGTGCCGATTTTTCCGAGCTGGGCGAGGCCGAACGCCTCTTCGCCGCGAGCACGGATGGGGCGGCGCTGCTCGACGCGCTGGGCGGCAACGCCCCGTACCTGGCCGAACTCGCCTGCCACGATTCGGAGGCGCTGCTCGCTTGCATGGCAGCAGGGCCGGATACGCATGTGGCCGGGCTGCTGCGGGGCGTAGGCGAGCTGTCCCTCGGCCTTTCGCACCGGGAGTTGAGCGCGGCGCTGCGCCGGGCCAAGCGGCAGGCGGCGCTGGCCATCGCCATCGCCGATATCGGCGGGCTCTGGTCGCTGGAGAAGATCACCGGCGCGCTCTCGGACCTCGCGCAGATGACATTGCGCGCCGCAATTCGGCATTTGCTGTTTAGCCTGCACGAGGCCGGGCAGATCACCCTGCCCTTCCCCGCGGACCCGGAACGCGGCAGCGGCTTCACGGCACTCGCCCTGGGTAAGCTCGGCGCGCATGAGCTGAACTATTCCTCCGATATCGACCTCGTCCTGCTCTACGACCCGGACAACCCGGTTTATCCGGAAGACGCCCAGGGCATGATGGCGCGCGTCGCGCGGGACATCACCACCCTGCTCGCGGCGCGGGATGAGGAGGGCTACGTGTTCCGCGTGGATTTGCGGCTACGCCCGGACCCATCCGCCACGCCGCCGGTCGTAGCACTGCCCACGGCGCTCGCCTATTACGAATCGCACGGGCGCACCTGGGAACGCGCGGCGTTTTCCAAGGCGCGGCCCATCGCGGGGGATATCGCGCTCGGCGAGCAGTTCCTGGCCGCGATTCGCCCCTTCATCTGGCGCAAGTATCTGGACTTCGCGGCCATTGCTGACATTCACGAGATGAAACGGAGGATCGACGCACAGACCGGCGGCAAGGGCCTGCTCGGGCTGGACGTGAAGCGCGGGCGCGGCGGCATACGCGAGATCGAGTTCATCGTGCAGACGCTCGGGCTCGTCTGGGGGGGACAGGAGCCGGCCCTGCGCATCCCCCCAACCCTGATCGCGCTGCCGGCCATGGCCAAGGCCGGGCATCTGCCGGAACCGGCTGCGCGCGAGCTGGCGGCGGATTACCGCAAGCTGCGCCAGGTGGAGCACCGGCTGCAGATGGTAGCCGACCGCCAGACCCATGCTCTGCCCAACAATGCCGCGGCGCTGGAGACGTTCGTCGTGTTCCTCGGCGAACCCGATTTCCCGCGCAGCTTCCCCAAGCTGCTGGAGCGGGTGCACGGGCATTTCCGCTCCTTCTTCGACGCAGGCACCCAACAGCCGCTAACGCAACTCGACCCCGGCACGGACGGCCCGCCGCCACCCGCCTTCACCGCCCGGCTGCGCGAGCTTGGCTTCACCGATGCCCAGCACATCGCCGAGCGGCTGCGCGAATGGGCCAGCGGGCGGCTGCCGGCACTGCGCGCGGAGCGGGCGCGGGAGCTGCTGGAAGGGCTGATGCCGCATCTGCTTGGCGTGCTCGGGGCGCAGCCGGAGCCGGACAAGGCCTTCGCGCATTTTGACACACTGCTCTCCCGCCAGCGCGCCGGGGTGCAACTGCTTTCACTATTCACGCGCCACCCGGCGCTGCTGCAGCGCGTGGCCGCCGTGCTCGGCGCCGCCCCGGCCCTGGCCGAACAGCTGGCCGAGGATTCGCAGGCGCTGGAGGCACTGCTCAGCCCCAGCGCCCGTTTCGCAGCACCCAGACCAGTACTGCGCCGCCAGCTCGCCGAAGCGGCGGATATGGAACAGGCCACCGCCATCACCCGGCAATTCGTGCGGCAGGAAGAATTCCACCTCTCGGTCGCTACGCTTGAAGGGCGGATCGACGTGAACGAGGCCGGGCGGCTGCGCAGCGCCCTGGCGGAATCGGCGCTCTCCCTACTGCTGCCGCGCGTGCTGGCGGCGCACAAATTCCGCCATGGCCGGGTAAAAGGCGCACACTTCGCCGTGGTCGCGCTCGGCAAAGCCGGTGCGGGTGAGATGCTGGCGGGCTCGGACCTCGACCTGATGCTGATCTACGATCACGCCCCGGCCGATATCGCGCCAACACCGTATTTCGTGCGGCTCAGCCATGCGTTCACCGCAGCGCTCACGGTACAGGGCAAGGAAGGCCCACTCTACCATGTGGATATGCGGCTGCGCCCCTCGGGCAATCATGGGCCGGTGGCGGTGTCGCTGGAAGCGTTCAAGCGCTACCACCATTTGGGCGAGTCCTGGACCTGGGAGCGCCTGGCCCTGACCCGCGCCCGGGTGATGGCGGCAACCCCCGGCTTCGGCCCCGTTGTGCGCGAGGCCATCGACACCGCGCTGGCCCGTCCGCAGGCGACGAAATCGGTCCTGGAAGACACCTCCGCGATGCGCGACCGCCTGACCGCCGAGCTGCCCCCGCGTGGGATGTTCGATGTGAAGGCCCTGCCCGGCGGCATGATGGAGGTGGTGTTCATCGCCCAGGCAATGCAGCTTATCCACGGGCCGCGGCACAGGGAGCTGTTCCGCCCCAACACCGCGGCGGCGCTGCAGGCTCTCGGCCAGGCCGAATTGCTCACTGAAGCCGACAAGACCACGCTGCTGCACGCCGACCATTTCTGGCGCAGCATCCAGGGCATCAACCGCATCACCGGCCTGTCCGACCGCGCGACCGACCCGCCTGCCGCCATGCTCGCGCCGCTGCTGCGCGCCACCGGCACGGCGGATTTCGCCGAGTTGCGCCTGGAGATGGAGCGGGTCGCCGTACAGGTGCAATATTGTTTCAACAGAATCATCAGACAAGGAGAACACGCATGAGCCTGACCGAGGGCGAGAACGCACCGGAGTTCACCCTGCCCGCAACGGGCGGACGCACGGTTTCGTTGCAGGAGCTGAAGGGCAAGCCTTTCGTGCTGTATTTCTACCCACGCGCTGATACGCCGGGCTGTACCAAGGAAGCCTGCGCCTTCCAGGACGGTCTGCCGGAATTCGACAAGCTCGATGTCACAGTCATCGGCGTGTCCAAGGACTCGATGAAGGCGCTGGAGAAATTCGCGGAGAAATATTCGCTGCGGTTTCCGCTCGCCTCCGACCCCGAGGCGACGGTGATCGACGCCTACGGCGCGTGGCAGGAGAAATCCATGTACGGCAAAAAATACATGGGCATCGAACGCTCCACTGTGCTGGTGGACGCACAAGGCAAGGTGGCGAAGCTCTGGCCGAAAGTGAAAGTGGCTGGCCATGCCGAGGACGTGCTGAAGGTGGTGAAGGCGCTGGGGTAACCCGGCGCCACGCGGCCGACATGTGCAAATTTCTGTAACGCGGAGGCAGCTGACCGAATTTTACGTCCAATTTACTTCTCAGGCGGCATCATGAATTCCAGTTAATGAAAGGGTTGTTGTGCCGTGAGTGAAACACTGGACATTCGGCCATTGCCGCGCGAGGCAGGACCAGCCGCCAATCTCCTGCGGGAGGAGGCAAAGGCGTCCCGGCTGAAAGCGCTTGCCAGCTACGAGATCCTCGATAGCGAGCCGGAAAAATCCTACGACGATATCGCCCGCCTCGCCGCCTATGTCTGCGCTGCGCCAACGGGCATGATCTCCTTCTTCGGCGAGAACCGGCAATGGGTAAAAGCCTTGTGTTGTACAGGGGCTTTTGCCGGCAAGACGCTCGCTTTCCCGTATCACGGCTTCGAGGAAGCGAAGCTGCACGCGCCCGGCCATGTGCTGCAACTGCCGGACATGCACGTCGATCCGCAATTTGCCTCGCACAAGCGTAGCTGCGGCAAGCCGCGCTTCTACGCGGCGGCGCCGCTCTATTCTCCGGCAGGCGATATTCTCGGCAGCCTTGGCGTGCTGGACCGCCGTGCCCGCAGCCTGAACGAGGAACAGTGCCATGCGCTGGAAACCCTCGCCGGCCAGGTGACGCAGTTGCTGGAAATGCGCCGCACGCTGATCGGCCTCTCCGCCGCCAACGCCAGCCTCGGCCAGCAGAACGTAACCGATGCGCTCACCGGCATCCCCAACCGCCGCGCTTACGACCAGAAGCTGACCGAGGAATACTCCCGCGCCAAGCGCACCGGCGCGGCACTCTCGCTGCTGCTGCTCGATATCGACAATTTCAAGCAGTATAACGACAAGTTTGGGCACCCGGCCGGGGATACGGCGCTGCAATCCGTGGCGCGGGTGCTGCTCTCCAGCCTGCGCCCGTACGACTTCCTGGCGCGTTACGGTGGCGAGGAATTCGCCATCATCCTGCCCTCCACCGATCTCTCGGATGCCATAGTGGTGGCGGAGCGGGTACGCGGGCTGATCGCTGGGTCGGAATTCCCGCACCGGAAATTCACCATCTCCATCGGTGTTTCACGGCTGGATGTGCAGGCCGGGCCGCGCGCTTTGGTGCAGGCGGCGGATAACGGGCTGTACCGTGCGAAGGCATCGGGGCGGAACAAGGCGGTCGTTGGCAGGCTCAACGACCATTCCCCGGTCGGTTCGGCGACGCCCTGATTATTTCTGCGTCTTTGGGCAGTAGAACGTGCTGCGCCCGGATTGGGTGATGCATTTAATCCCGGAGCAAACGGGCGGACCGGGGCAGCGCTCGCAGGGCAGGCCCTCGCGGCCATAAACCTTCCAGGCGTGCTGGAAATAGCCAAGCTCACCGCTCGGCTGCACATAGTCCCGCAAGCTGGAGCCCCCGGCGGCGATGGCCTCGCGCAACGTGTCCCGTATGGCCTGCACCAGCGCCTCGATGCGCGGGCGGGAGATTTTTCCCGCCTGCCGGGTCGGGCTGATACCGGCGCGGAACAGCGCCTCGCTGGCGTAGATATTGCCGATGCCCGCGACGATGCGCTGGTCCAGAAGTGCTGCTTTTATCGAGGTCGCCTTGCCCTTAAGCGCCGCCGCCAACACGGGGGCGGAAAACTCATTGCCCAGCGGCTCCGGCCCCATGCCGGCGAGCAGCTTGTGGCTATCCTCCTCGGACGTGGGCACAAGGTCCAGGGCACCAAAACGGCGCGGGTCGACAAAGCCAACCCGGCAGCCATCCTCGGTCTCGATGGTGAGGTGCTCATGCGACGCGGGCGGCGCGTCGATCAGCATCCGGCCGGACATGCCGAGATGGATCAGCACGGACTGCCCGTTGTCGAGGCGCATCAGCATGAACTTGCCCCGGCGGCGGAAACCCAGGATGCGCGCGCCGGTGAGCACGCGCGGCAACTCGGGCGGCACCGGCCAGCGTATGTCCGCCCGGTGCAGCGTGGCGCGCTTGATCCGCTGACCCGTGAGGCGGGCATCCAGCCCACGCATTACGGTTTCGACCTCGGGGAGTTCCGGCATGATAAAACAAGGCTATAC
>DATIWS010000095.1:0-2106 GCA_035519275.1 Acidocella sp.
GGATCTTGAAGCTCATCTTGTCCAGAGCCGGGGCTTTCGCGCCCTCATATTTGAAGGTCACGTCGTCGAACTCTATCTCGCCCTCGAAGCGTGGGCGCAGGCCATGGGTGAGGGCGTGCTTTACGTTCGGCCGGTTGAGCACCGAGCCGACCTGCCCGATCGAGGCCTGGGCTTCCTGCACATCCTCCATCAGCCCGGCGAGGCTGACCAGTGGCCCGGCGACGCGCCCGCCGAGCATCATGAAGCCGGTGAGGCTGCCGGCATCGACCGGACTATTGGTATGCAAAGCGATATAGGCGCCAAGCGTGATCGCGCCATAGCCGCAATAGCGTTGCAGCGGCATGGCGAGCGTCGCCGGCCAGTTGGCGAGGCGCCCGGCCTCCACATGCAGTTCCGCCACCTCGGCCACGCGCCTGTCCCAGTCCGTGGCGCGGGTGAGTTCCAGCGCCAGCGCCTTCACGGTCTTGATGCCGTAGATCGACTCCACCAGCACAGAGCCCTTGCCCGATTCCGCGGCGATGATCCGCCCCGTCATGACCGCCAGCGGGCGCAGGAAGGCGGCGATGACGGCGGCGATCAGCGCCGCCGCGATCAGCACCGTCCAGGCCAGTGTGGCGTTCATGTAGAAGAGCAGCGGCAGCAGGATGCACAGCATGAACAGGTCGATGAACGTGTTCATCAGCTTGCCAGTGAGAAAGGTCCGCACCTTGTTGACCTGGTTGACCCTGTAGGCCAGCTCGCCGGCCTGCTGACGTTCGAAGAATTCGATCGGCAGGGAGAGCAGCCGGTCGAAGATCATCAGGTTCAGCCGGGAATCCAGCTTGGCCGCGAGGATCACCTCCATCAGCTTGCGGCCCCAGCTCAGCGCCATCTCGAAGCCGATCGCGACGAACAGCAGGATGATGACAAGATCCAGCGTCGCCGTGCCATGATACTGCAGCACCGTGCCGATCACGTTCATCACCGCGAAGATCGGCACCAAGCTGAGCACGGTGATGGTGATCGAGGAGATGGCGATATCGCGCATGATGCGCTTGTCCGCCCAGACCAGCCGGGCGATCAGCCCGATATTGAACACTGGCTCGCCTTCCAGCCCGCCGCGCTGGGCGCGGATCAGCAGCGCGCCGCCGCTCCATACCTGCTTCAGCCGCAACTCGTCCACGGTGACCACCGGGGTGGTCGCGTTGCCGCGCGGGTCGCGCAGCAGCAGCAGACCGCGCTCGCGGTCGCGGCCCACGACCAGCGCCGCGCCGCCGTCATCGAGCAGCAGTACAACCGGCGCCGGATCGTCGATTTTCAGCAGCTGGCGAAAATTCATCGGCACGCCGCGGACCCACAGCCCGGCCTCGCGCAGCCATTCGACCAGCACGGGCGGGGAGGGGGCGGGCTCATCCGGGCGCAGCCGCAAGCTCTCGGGGTTCATCTCCACGCCATGGTACCGTGCGGCAAACATCACCGCCGCGAGGCGGGCCTGGGCCAGAGGATCGGCACCAATTGCCGCGTCGTTCAGGGCGGAGACATCCGGATTTGCGCCCGGCTCTCCGGCGGTGCCTGTTCCGGAGCTGCGCATCGTATCGGTCATGTCGTATTACCCTTTTTGCACGGCATGGGATATCGTGCCCGATCCGAGCGGCCCGGGCGCGCTCGCTTATGCCCGAAAATCTCGCGTGTGCACAACGCCCAGCTTCAGAGCCGGGGATTGGCGGCTGATTTTGTGGTAAAACACGCGTGACCGCTCGAAACCGGGCGGCGCTTTCCACCCGGCTGCGGATTTGCCATGTTCGGGCACATTGAAGGCAATAATGGACCGGGAGCGGACATGGAGATTTTTGACGCCAGCGAGGATGATCTGCCGGGGATCCAGGCGATCTACGCGCATCACGTGCTGAATGGCACCGGCTCGTTCGAGGCGGTGCCGCCCTCGCTGGAGGAGATGGCGGCACGGTTGGCGGCGAATCGCGCCGCGGGCTTTGCCTGGCTGGTGGCGCGCGATGCCTCGGGCGTGCTCGGCTTCGGCTATTACGGCCCGTTCCGCGAGCGCGCGGCCTACCAGTTCACCGTGGAGGACAGCGTGTATGTGCGCGAGGGGCTGCGCGGCCAGGGTGT
>DATIWS010000096.1:0-6973 GCA_035519275.1 Acidocella sp.
CGTGCATGGCATGCTGGACCGGCTCTTCGCCTTCGCCGAGGCCGTACGCCACGGCACCCTTGCCGGCGCCACCGGTCTGCCTTTCACGGACGTGGTCAATATCGGCATCGGCGGGTCGGATCTCGGCCCCGCCATGGTCACCGCCGCGCTGGCCCCGTACCATGACGGCCCGCGCGTGCATTTTGTCTCCAATGTCGATGCCGCGCATCTGACCGACACACTTAAACCGCTCGACCCGGCGCGCACGCTGTTCATAGTCGCCTCCAAGACCTTCACCACGGTGGAGACGATGACCAACGCGCAATCCGCGCGGCGGTGGCTGGCGGCGGCGCTGGGCGAGGCGGCGGTCAGCGCGCACTTCGCCGCCGTGTCCACGGCACTCGACAAGATCGCCGCCTTCGGCATCCAGCCGGAGAAAACCTTCGGTTTCTGGGACTGGGTTGGCGGGCGCTACTCGGTGTGGTCGGCCATCGGCCTGCCGGTGATGCTGGCGATCGGGGCGGAGAATTTCCGCGCATTCCTCGCCGGCGCGCATGCCATGGACGAGCATTTCCGCACCGCGAAGCTGGCGCAAAACCTGCCCGTGCTGTTGGCGCTGCTCGGTGTCTGGCACCGCAATGTCTGCCGCTATCCGGCCCGGGCGATTCTGCCCTACGACCAGCGCCTGGCCCGCCTGCCCGCTTATCTGCAGCAGCTGGATATGGAGTCCAACGGCAAGCGGGTAACGCGCGAGGGCGCGCCTGTCACGCATGTCGCCGGCCCGCTGGTGTTCGGCGAACCTGGCACCAACGGCCAGCACGCGTTCTACCAGCTGCTGCACCAGGGCAGCGATGTCATCCCTTGCGAGTTCCTGGTCGCCGCGCGCGGGCATGAGCCGGAGATGCGCCACCATCACGAGTTGCTGATCGCCAACTGCCTGGGCCAGGCACAGGCGCTGATGCGCGGGCGCACGCTGGAGGAGGCCGGGGGCAACCCGCACCGCGTCTTCCCCGGCAACCGGCCGAGCCTGTTGCTCGCCTACCCCCAGCTCACCCCGGAAACGCTGGGCAAGCTCATCGCCCTGTGCGAGCACCGCATCTTCACCGAAGCCGCAATCTGGAACATCAACGCCTTCGACCAATGGGGCGTCGAACTCGGGAAGGAGTTGGCGACGCGGTTGCGCCCGGTAGTTTCAGACGAAACCGATGCCAGCGCGCAGGATGTATCCACGGCCGGAATCATTAATTTTTTGCGCCTGGCTCATTAGTTTTGCACGTCATGCCGGCCGCAAGGGAAGCTTCTGTAATTTCCTGCGGAGTTTTCGATTTGCCGTTCGGGTGGAGAGCAGATAAGGATTCGGGCAGGACGGGGGGAGATAACGCAGATGCCGCCAGACCTATCAGGCCAATCCGATCCGCTGGTGCGGTTCGCCTCGCATGTGGCGCACGATTTCAATAATCTCCTCACGGCAATTCTCGGGAATCTGGAACTCCTGCAAAGCCGCGCCAGGCGCAGCGGAATTACTGAATTTGACGGCTTCATCGAAAGTGCGGACCGCGCAGGAAACCGCGCGACGCAACTTGTCCACCGCCTGATGGTGTTTTCCGGCATCGACAAGCAGGAGCCCTCGCCGCAATTCCTGGGGCGGCTCATCCGGGGGCTGGATGCGCATCTGCGGCCTGAAAACAAGGAGGTTTTGCTCAGCCTCGCGGATGAGGATGCGCTGCTGATTTGCGATGCAGCCCAGGCCGGCCTCGCATTGTCCGAGTTGCTGAAAAATGCCGCCGAGGCGACCGCCGCGGGTGGAGAGGTTTTCGTCGAGGCCAGTGCCACGGACGATCAGGTCATCCTCCGTGTGCGGGATACGGGCTGCGGCATGGCGCCCGAGACGCTTGCCCATGCGGGGGAGGTTTTCTTCACGACCCGGCACAACCGCGCCGGCAGAGGGCTGGGGCTGCCGATTGTCGAGCGTTTTGTCTCGGAGCTTGGCGGCACGATGAAGATTGAGAGCGAACCGGGCCAGGGATCTCAAGTCACGCTCACCTTGCCGCGGGCGAGGTAGTCGGTTTGGCTGTCTTACGCAGCCGCGCTACTGCGCCGTACCATAGACTTTCTGACGCTGATTGCCGCGGCAGTAGCAGGTCGAGCCAGGTGAGACCGTCACCTCCATCGGGCAAGTATAGGGCGTGGCCACGCAAAGCTGCGCCGCGCCACCGTTCTATCGCGGTGGCGTCGTTTGGTAATAACCATTCGGCGGTGCCATCGGCGGATAGTAATAGGACGGCGGATAAGAATACACTGGCGGCGGATAATAATACATTGGCGGCGGATTGTAATACGCTGGCGGCGCATAAAACGGCCACCCCCATCCGAATGCCGGCCCGCCCCAGTAGAAGCCCCATCCGCCATGCCAGCCGCCGCCAGCAGGCCAGCTGCGGTTGGATCCGCCCCACCCGCTGCCATGCGCATGAACCAGGGATATGTTCGTTAGGCTGAGCATGGCGGTGATCGCCATCATGCCAGCCACAGATTTCGCGCCTTTCAGCATCGACGCACCTTCGGCTTGCTGAGCCTAACTTAGGTAATCCCCTTGGCTTTTAAAGCCGCCTGCGCTGGTTCATCCGGTAAGCCGGGCGTAGCTGTAACCCATTGAGTCAGGGTGACGCCCAAACTCACGGAATCGCTAATATTCTTGTTTTTGCTTTGAGGGGTAATTTAGGGAATTGGTTCTATTGCCGCCCGAAAACCAGTAGAAACCTTGGGATATGGCTGGGACGGGAGGATTCGAACCTCCGCATGGCGGAATCAAAATCCGCTGCCTTACCGCTTGGCGACGTCCCAAAACGCTGGCGTTCTCATATGTCGGGTTGGGCCGGCTCGTAAAGCCCCCCTCCCCAGCGCCACCAGCCGGGGTGGTCGATTGCGGCCGCCGCGGCGGCCGCTTCGGCGGGGGTGGAAAAGATGGCGAAGCAGGTGGCGCCGGAGCCGCTCATGCGGGCGAGCTTGGCGCCGGGCAGGGCGGCCAGCACATCCAGAACCTGGCCGATGACCGGCTGAATACCGGTTGCCGCCGCTTGCAGGTCGTTCGTGCAGAGGTCCAGACCCGCCACCATGGCATCCACGCTGGCCCAGGCTTCGGGCAGGCTGGCCGGCGGAGAAAATCCACCCTGCCTGGCCTTGAACACGGCCGGCGTGGGCACCGCCACGCCTGGGTTGATGAGCACCATGCCGAATTCCGGCAGACGCGGCGCCGGAACCAGGACTTCGCCGATGCCTTGCATGCGCGCGGGGCGGGAGGCGAGGCAGACCGGCACGTCGGCCCCCAATTGCAGGGCCAGCTCTGGTAGCTCGGCCTTCAGGCCCCAGAGTCGGCTCAGGGCACGGAGCGCGGCGGCTGCGTCGGCCGAGCCGCCACCGATGCCGGAGGCGACAGGCAGGTTCTTTTCCAGATGCAGCGCGGCGGCACGCCCCGGCGCGAGGAGCCTCGCGGCACGCAGCAGCAGGTTGTCCGGCTCTGCCCGCAGTACCGCGCCGAACGGGCCGGAAATGCCCAGTGAGAGTTCGGCGGCATCCTCAACGCGCACTGTGTCACCGACGGCCGGGAACACAGCCAGGCTGTCGAGCAGATGGTAGCCGTCCGCCCGCTTGGCCGTGACGTGCAGAAACAGATTGACCTTGGCCGGCGCAAAAAGGCTGATCATCAGGGGGATGTGCCGAAATGCTGCTGGATCTTGCTGTTCAGCTCGGCGGCCAGCTTGGGGGGCGGGTTCAGGGAGAGGGCGCGTTGCCACTGGTAATCAGCCTGCAGCGGCTGGCCGTTCTGCCAGAACGCATCGCCCAGGTGGCTGTTTACCTCCGGGTCGTCGGCGGACAGCTGCACCGCCTTGGTCAGGAGTGCCAGCGCGTCTTTCGTGTTGCCCTGCTTGAGCTCAACGAAACCCAGCGAATCGATCACCGCGCCGTCATTCGGGTCGAGGCTCAAGGCATGCCGCAGCATCGCCTTGGCTTCGGGGAGTTTTTCGCCATGCAGGGCCCAGCTGTAGCCGACATAGTTCAGCACATAAGGCTGGTTGGGCGAGAGTTTCAGCGCCCGCATCATGTCCGGCTCGGCGGCGGTCCAGCCGTTTGTCTGGTCCTCGCAGATGCCACGGTCGAAAAACAGGCTCCAGGCCGCCGGCGGCGCGGGCTGACCGGCGGCGGCGATCGCCTGTGAGTAATAGGGAATGGCCGCCGGGCACTGGTTCGAGTTCCGCAGCACATCTCCGGCCGCGCCGAGCAGCCCGGCATTGCCCGGATTGGCGTTGATCAGATCTTGCAGCAGTGCCACCGCCTGTTCCGGCTGCTTGAGGGAGGCGAGCAAGGCCGCCTCCTGCACGCTCGCGGGGCCGTAGAGCGGGTCGGATTTCTGGATCGGCTGCAACGTGGCCAGGGCGTTGTTCATCTCCACTGGCGTTGGTGTGAAATTCGGGTCGTCGGCGCCGATTTGCGTGTTGGCGAGCAGCAGCCGGGCGGCGGCGAGGTCCGGGCGCAGCTGCAGGGCGAAGCGCAGCAGCACGGTGCGCAAAAAGGCCTCCTGCGGCTGGTTGAGTGAGCCGGCGAGGGTGAGGTATGCCTCAGCCATGCCATCGGCCGCCGTGGTGATCACGGGTTTGGCCAGTTGGGCCTGCAACTGCGGCAGGCCGATCTGCAGATCCGGATGTGTCGCGATCAGCGTGTCGAGCGTGGCATTGGCTTGCGCCGTTTGTCCCCGCCGCGCGTACCAGCTGGCCAGGATCTGCGCCAGGCGCAGGTTCGGCTGGGAGGTGTCGACGTTCGCGTAAAGCTGCGTGGCGGATTTCGTGTCGCCCGCGGCATCGGCGATCAGCGCCGCGTTAAGCATGTAGACCGGACCGAACGTAGGATTGGTAAAATACGAGCCAAGGCCGGTGAGCGCCGCCTGCTCGTTGCCCTCTCCTAGTTGCGCCCAGGCCAAAAGCAGCGGCTTGATCAGCCCGGCCAGATTGTCCTGCGGCAGGGTGTGGAAAACCTGCTTTGCCTGGTCGAAATTCCCCGCCAGGGCCGCCTGGTTGCCAAGCAGCAGCGTGGCCAGCGTGTTGCCTGGCAATTTCGGTGCCAGCTGGGCGGCTTCGGGGCTGCCGGAGAGCACGCCAGCCAGGAACCCTTCGGCGATCAGCTCCTGGTTGTTGCCCTCGCCCTGCAGGGCCCGTGTGTAGAATTTGGTGGCGGCGGCAGGGTCGCTCTGTGCGGCGGCATAGCGCGCGGCGAGGAAGGCGCCGTAGGTGCTGCCTGTGTCCGGGTAGCCGGTAGCGCCGCTTGGCCCAGCGGCACAGGCCGAGAGCGTGATGCATACGGCGACGGCGCCACGGCAACCAAACAGCGAGGTCATCTTCATGTTACCCGTGTAGCAGCGCCTCTCAACCACGGCAAAACCCAAAATTCGCCTCGCACTCATGCGCTTGTGGCGCCTACGGGGCTGCGTTACGGTCCGCTTTATGCGACAAGGCTTCACGGCAACCACCCAAGGCATCACGGTTGAGGTTCGGGTTTTTTACCTGGCCGACCAGTCGAAGCCGGATTCGGGGGAGTTTCTCTGGGCCTATCATGTCATCATTGCCAATAATGGCCGTTTCGCCGTGCAGCTTTTGCGCCGCAGTTGGCGGATTACCGAGGCGAATGGCCGCGTGCAGGCCGTGCATGGCGAGGGCGTGGTCGGCGAGCAGCCCGTGCTGCAGCCTGGCGGACAGTTCGAGTACACCTCCGGCACGCAGCTTTCCACGCCTTCAGGCTTCATGGCCGGGCAGTACCACATGCAGGCCATCCCGTCCGGGGAGCAGTTCGATATCGAGATTCCGACCTTCAGCCTTGACAGCCCGCATCAAAATACACGGCTGCATTAATTTTCGGAAAGGTTGCGGCTTGCGTCGCGTTACCCATATCAAGCCCTCAAATTCAGACAGATTCGCAACAAGCCGCTTTGCCACGGAGACCGCTTTGAACGTTCACACCCCTCCCACCAAGCTCGCCAAGTCGGGGCACGGCCCCAAGAAGCCCAGCCGTGCCGAGGCCGAGGCCGCGATCCGCACCCTGTTGCTTTGGGCCGGCGAGGACCCGGAACGTGAAGGGCTGAAGGATACCCCGGCCCGCGTCGCCCGCGCCTACGAGGAATTCTTCCGTGGCTATGCCGAGGACCCGGTGGCGCTGCTGACCCGCACCTTCGAGGAAACCGAGGGCTATGACGAAATGGTGGTGCTGCGGGACATCCGCATCGAGAGCCATTGCGAGCACCATATGGTGCCCATCGTCGGCCGGGCGCATGTCGCCTATCTGCCGGGGACGCGCGTCGTCGGCATCTCCAAGCTGGCGCGCGTGGTCGATGCCTATGCGCACCGCTTCCAGATTCAGGAAAAGCTGACCGCGCAGATCGCCAATACGATCCTGGATGTCCTGCAGCCGCGTGGCGTGGCGGTGGTGATTGAGGCGAACCACCAGTGCATGTCCACCCGTGGGGTGCACAAGCCGGGGGCGAGCATGGTAACAAGCCGCATGCTTGGCGCTTTCCGCGACGACCCCTCCACCCGCCGGGAGTTTCTGGCGATGATCCAGCCCCGCAATTGCAGCTCGGTGGAAGCATGAGCGAGCAGGATGGGTTCATGCGCCGCGCCATAGCTCTGGCGTATCAGGGCATGGCGGGTGGGCATGGCGGGCCGTTTGGCGCGGTGATCGTGCGGGACGGCAAGATCATCGGCGAGGGGCACAACCGCGTGCTCTCCGCGTGTGACCCGACGGCGCATGCCGAGGTGACGGCGATACGCGATGCTGCCCGGCGTGAACAGAAATTCGACCTCGCCGGCAGCACCATCTATGTCAGCGGCATGCCCTGTCCGATGTGCATGGCGGCGATTTTCTGGGCGCGCATCGAGCGCGTGTACTATGCCTGCGGCCCGGCGGATGCTGAGGCGATCGGGTTTGATGACGATGAATTCTACCGCCAGCT
>DATIWS010000097.1:0-6233 GCA_035519275.1 Acidocella sp.
CGATGCCGTCCCCCGGCAAAGCTGTGACTTTGATCTTCGGGCTCGTCGCGGCATTAGCATTCATGATGTAATATCCTGCTCTGTTGATGGCGCTGGCCTTATACCCTGCTCCCGGCGCATGGCATATACGGCATAGTCAGAGCGGGTATTGGTTTTAAGCGCCCCTCACGGCCGTGAGGGGGCTAATGGGCCTTGCCCCAGTTCTTGCCGATGCCGGTTTCCACCACCAGAGGCACTGACAACTCCGCAACACCCTGCATCACTTTTTGCGCCAGCGCGGCCGCGGCATCCGCCTCACCGTCCGGGGCCTCGAACAGCAACTCGTCATGCACCTGCAAAATCAGCCGCGTCTTTAATCCCGCCTCGGCCAGCGCCTTCGGCAGCTTCACCATGGCATGCTTGATGATGTCCGCGCCCCCGCCCTGCAGCGGCGCGTTGATCGCCTGCCGCTCGGCATAGGCGCGCAATGACGGGATCTTGTCCTTAATCCTTGGTACCCAGCAGCGCCGCCCGAACGGGGTGAGCACGAACCCATGCGTGCGCGCCTGCTCCTTCGTCTCGTCCATATAGGTGCGGATTTCCGGATAGCGCTTGAAATAGGCGTCTATGTACACGCGCGCCTCGCCGGGCGAGATGCCGAGCTGCCGCGCCAGGCCGAAGGCGGAAATACCGTAGATGATGCCGAAATTGATCGCTTTCGCGCGGCGGCGGGTGGTGGAGTCCATGCCCGCCATGGGCACGCCGAACACCTCGGAGGCCGTGCGCGCATGGATGTCCTCGCCTTTTGCGAAGCTGTCCTTCAGCGCTGGAATGTCGGCCACATGCGCGAGCAGGCGCAACTCGATCTGCGAGTAGTCCGCCGAGATCAGGCTGCAGCCCGGCGCCGCGATGAATGTCTTGCGGATGCGGGCACCTTCCTGCGTTCTTATAGGAATATTCTGCAGGTTCGGGTCGGTGGAGGAAAGACGCCCGGTTGCTGCCACCGCCATCTGGAAGCTGGTATGCACACGGCCCGTGCGCGGGTCGATCTGCCCGATCAGCGCATCCGCGTAGGTGCTCTTCAGCTTGGCCAGCTGGCGCCAGTCCATCACGCGCTGCGCGATATCGATGCCCTGTTCGGCCAGAGTTTCCAGCACCGAGGAATCCGTGCCCCAGGCGCCGGTCTTTCCCTTCTTGCCGCCTGGCAGCTTCATCGTCTCGAACAGGATTTCGCCAAGCTGCTTCGGGCTGCCGACATTGAAGCTCTGCCCCGCGAGGCGGTGGATATCCGTTTCGATCTCGGCCATTCGGCCCTCGAACTCGGTGGACATGGCGGCGAGGTCGTCGCGGTCCACCATCACGCCGTACTCTTCCATATCGGCGAGCACGGGGATCAGACGCTTCTCCACCAGCTCGTACAGCGCCAGCGCCTTGTGCACGCGCAGCATCGGCTTCAGGTTTTGCCAGAGCCGGAGCGAAACATCGGCGCCCTCGGCGGCGAAGGCCACCACCTTGTCCAGCGGCGCGTTGGCGAAGGCCAGCCGGCCGCGCCCGCTGCCCGTTACGGAGTCCGCATCCTTTACCGTGTGGTTCAGATGCACCCGCGCCAGCGTCGCCGCGTCATGCGCGAAATTCCCCGCATCCTGCGCGTAGGAGATCAGCATCACGTCATCATACGACGCCATTTCGGCCAGCCCGGCGCGGCGTAAAACCTCCAGGCTGTACTTGGCGTCATGGAAAATCTTCAGCACGCCGGGGGCTGCGAACAGCGGGGCCAGCACGGAAGCGGCTTCGGCCAGCGGCAGCTGTGGCGCATCATCCAGCGCCAGATTGTGGGCCAGAGGCAGATAGCAGGCCTGCCCTGACGAAACCGCAAGGCCCAGCCCCACGAGATTGCCATGCAACGCGGCTGGCGCGTCCGTCTGCACCGAAATGGCGATCATCCCTGCCGCCTGCGCCTGGGCGCACACCGCCTCCAGTGCCGCGCGGGTGGTTACCGCCGCATAAGGGCCGAACGGGGCGGCGCTGATGGGCGGCGGTGCGACCTCGGCCTCCTCGCCCTCCAGCCCCAGCCGGTGGCGCAGACTCTTGAAATTGTTTTCTGACAGAAACGAACGTAGCACTGCCGGGTCCCACGGCTTCACCACGAAACTCTCCACCGGGGCGGGCAGGGGGGTATCGTCGCGTAGCGTCACCAGCTCCTTGGAAATCCGCGCCTTGTCCGCATGCTCGATCAGCGCGTCGCGCCGCTTGCTGGGCTTCATCGCGGGCGCGGCTTCCAGCACTCGTTCCAGCGTGCCGTATTCCTGGATCAGCGCCGCTGCGCCCTTGGGCCCGATGCCCGGCACGCCAGGCACATTATCCGTCGAGTCGCCGATCAGCGCCTGCACTTCGACCACCTTCTCCGGCGTCACGCCGAATTTGGCTTCCACCTCAGCCGGGCCGATGGCGGTGTTCTTCATGGGGTCGAGCATTTCCACGCCGGGGCGGAGCAGCTGCATCAAATCCTTGTCGGAGGAAACGATCACTGCCTCGCCCCCGGCCTCCACGGCGGCCTTGGCGTAGGCGGCGATCAGGTCGTCCGCCTCCCAGTCGGCCAGCTCGATGGCCGGCAGGCCGAAGGCGCGCGTTGCCTCGCGGATCAGCGCGAATTGCGGCACCAGCTCCGGCGGCGGCTCAGGCCGGTGCGCCTTGTACGCACCGTACAGCCGATTGCGGAATGTATGCCGCCCGGCATCGAACACCACGGCGATATGCGTGCCGGTATGCTCCTTCAACAGCCTTGCCAGCATGTTGCAGAAGCCGAAAACGGCGTTCACGTGCACGCCGTCGGCGCGCGTCATATCGGGGAGGGCGTGGAAGGCCCGGAAGATGAAGCCCGAGCCGTCGACGAGGACGAGCCTCAATGGCTGTCGTCCGTGGCGCCCTCTTCCAGCACGTAGATGCGGGAGCAATACGGGCAGGCGATTTGCTTATCGGTGATTCGCAGGTAAATACGTGGGTGCCCGAGTGGGCCCACACCGCCATCGCATGAGACTGCAGGGGTTTTCACATGAATAATCTCGGTCGCGTTCACCGCTTCTGTCTGCACGCTCATCGCATCCTGCCTTATCTGGTCAAACTCTCAGGCATCATAACGGCATTCCGCGCATTCCCCAAGCTGGCCAGGGTGCTGGCCCTGCCGCTTGGCTTGGCGGCCTGTGCGTCCATCCCGTTCGGCGTGCCGCATGACGGGCCCGGCCATCCTATTATTACAAGCGGCTATTTTGCCCTGCCCGACGGCGCGCGCCAGCCCTACCGGCTGTACCCGGCCCAGGGGCAGGTAAAGGCCGTCATTCTCGCATTGCATGGCTACACCGACAGCCGTGACGGCTGGGAGATGCTGGCCGACTACCTCACCCCGCATGGCATCGCCATCTACGCCCCGGACCAGTCCAGCTTCGGCGCCACGAAGAACCGTGGCTACTGGCCCGGTACGCAAACGCTGGTGGACGAGGCGCGGGACGAGGCGGTGCAGCTGCGCGCGCAATATCCGGACACAAAACTCTTCATTATGGGCGAGAGCATGGGCGGCGGCATCGGCCTACTGGTCGGGGCTTCCAGCAACCCGCCGCCGGTGGATGGCTATATTTTATCCGCCCCGGCGGTGTGGGGCGGCCCGGCGATGAGCCCGCTCTACCGGGAGACCCTGCGTGTCGTCACCTTCTTCGCCCCGGGCAAACGGCTCACCGGAAAGTCAGTGCATATAAGGGCGTCGGATAACGACGTGGCGCTGATCGCCTTCGGCAAGGACCCGCTAAGCACACGCGCGCCGCGCATCGATAGCGTCGCCGGAGTGGTGCGTCTGATGGGCGCGGCCCAGGAGGCCTGCGGCAATTTCCGCCAGCACGCGCTCATTTTGTACGGCGGGCATGACGAACTGATCCCGCCAGAGGCCATGCGGCGCTGTTGGGAGGCCATCCCGCCGGACGCGCCGGTGACGCTCGCCTACTATCCGCCGGATTATCACCTCATCCCGCGCGACCTGGAGCGTGCGGTACCGAGTGCCGATATTCTCGCCTTCATCGAAGGGTGGGGGCTGCCCTCGAGCGCCCCCAGCCAGGCGACAATCTTTCTTGCCGATTAGTCGGGCTTGATCGGCCGCGGCTTGCCATCGAGGTCGATGGCCACAAAGGTGAACACCGCCTTGGTCACGCGGTACTCCTCTTCCTCGACACGGGCGCGGCGCCAGGCCTCCACCGCGATTTTCATCGAGGTCCGGCCGCTGGCGAGCAGCTCGCAATACACGCTTACCTCATCCCCCACCTTCACCGGGCGGAGGAAGCTCATCGCATCCACCGAGACGGTGACGCACCGCCCGCGCGAAACGCGGGAAGCGGTATTGCCGGCGGCAAGGTCCATCTGGCTCATCAGCCAGCCGCCGAAAATATCGCCGTTCACGTTGGTATCGGCCGGCATGGCGATGACGCGCACCATCGGCACGCCCTCGGGCGGTCGTTCCGCAATTTTCTCGAGCATGGCTTAGAGGCTCTTCTCGATCCAGGCCTTCAGCACGGATTTCGGCGCGGCACCCACCTGGGTCGCGGCCGGCTTGCCGTCCTTGAAGATGATCAGGGTCGGGATACCGCGCACGCCGAAGGCGCTCGGCGTCATCGGGTTCTCGTCGATATTCACCTTCACCACTTCGAGCTTGCCTTCGTATTCCTTGCTCAAATCCTCCAGCGAGGGGGCGATCGACCGGCACGGGCCGCACCATTCGGCCCAGAAATCCACCAGCACCGGGGTGGCGGATTTCAGCACATCGGTCTCAAACGTCTCGTCGGTAACGGCTTTGCTCATGATACACCCGAGTAATTGAAGTTGGCGGGTAACATGGCCGCGAACCGCTCGGCGATCAAGCCGGGGCGGCGGCATCCAGCATTGCGGCGGGCACGACCATCGGCGTGGCGTTCTGCGTCCAGATCAGCAGGCAGCGCACCGGGAGGCCCGGATACACCTGTTGCAGGATCGCCCGGTAGGCGGCGAGCTGGCTCACGTATTTGGGCGGAATCCCGGCGGTGCCGGCGGGCGGGGCGCGGTCGGTCTTGTAGTCGGCGAGCCAGATTTCCTGCTCTGTGACGGCCAGCCGGTCCACGAGGCCGCCGATCTCCTTGTCCCCCACCACGCCGGCCAGCGGCACCTCGGCGCGGGAGGCGGGGCCGAACAGCGGGGCGAGGGCGGGGTTGTCCAAAATGGCAAGTACGGCGGTGCAAGTTGCCTCGGCCTCCCCGGCCAAGGCCGGCTGCGCCGCCAGATACGTGAGTGCCGCCGCCCGCCGCGCCGGGGCGGGAAGGCCGGGCAGATGCTGCAGCAGGGCGTGCACGGCAATGCCCTTTTCCATGGCTGCCGCCCGTGCCGCGCGCGCAGTGGCAAGGTCCGTGCCCAGCGGGCTCGCGGCGATGGCGCGCTTGCTCGCATCCTCCGCGCCCCGGCTGGGCACGATGCGCTCAGGTCTAGCTGTCTCCTTCGGTGGCGGTGCGGCATGCCAGAGCGGCGCGCCGCCGAGCCAGGCGGGCAGCGGAGCCTGGGCGGTCTCGCCATGGCTGGAAACGCGGTCCGGTGGCGCGCTCTGCTCGCAATCATGCACCAGCGCGCCGTTCTCCTCCCGCGTTTCCAGCCGGGCGAAGCCGCGCCGTATCGCCTCGTACCAGCAGGTGTCGGGCGGGGTGCGCCCGCCCTCCGTGCCGCAGATCAGCAGTTCGTCCTCGGCGCGGGTGAGGGCCACGTAGAGCAGGCGGTTATATTCCTGCCGCGCGGCCTCGTTCACCGCCGTTGCCGCATCCGCCACCGCCTGCGCGCGCAACTCGCCGCGCGGGCAGAACACCGGCACAAGCGCATCTTCCTGCGGCACGTCGAGCCAGAACAAATTCCGGTCGTTCTTCGGCAGCGCCGTGGTGTCGGGCAGGATGACGATCGGCGCCTGCAAGCCCTTGGCGCCATGCACGGTCATGATCCGCACCTCGTCGCCCCCGGCCTCGGCCTCGCGCTTGATGGAGGCGCCGGTCTGGCGCAGCGTGAACACGAAATTCTGCAGCGAGCCGGGCTCGCTGCCCGCGAAGGCCAAAGCCTCGGCGAGGAATTCGTCGATCGGCTCCGCCGCCTCCGCGCCCAGGCGGCGCAGCAGCTTCGCCCGCCCGCCCAGCGGCCCCAGCGCCTCGGCCAGAAGCGGGTAGGGGGCGTAGAAATCCGCCTTGGCGCGCATTTCCTCGAAAAAG
>DATIWS010000098.1:0-7799 GCA_035519275.1 Acidocella sp.
TGCGACTGGATCGTGGAAGCCATCGTCGAGCGGTTGGATATCAAGCAGGATCTGTACCGCAAGATCGACGCGGTGCGCCGCCCCGGTGCTGCGGTGTCCTCGAACACCTCCACCATTCCGCTGGCCAAGCTGGTGGACAGCATGCCGGAAGCCTTCGCGCGGGACTTCCTGATCACCCATTTCTTCAACCCGCCGCGCTACATGCGCCTGCTGGAGCTGGTCACCGGCCCGCAGACCGACCCGGCCCTGGCGGAACGCATCGGTCAGTTCGCCGACATCGCGCTTGGCAAGACCGTAGTGCGGGCCAAGGATTCTCCCGGTTTCATCGCCAACCGGCTCGGTGTGTACTGGCTGCAATGCGGCGTGATCGAGGCCATCGACGCCGGGATCACCGTCGAGGTGGCCGATGCGATCATGGGCCGCCCCTTCGGCATTCCCAAGACCGGCGTGTTCGGGCTGATCGACCTGGTCGGGCTGGACCTGATGCCGCACATCAACGCCAGCCTCGCCGCCACGCTCCCGGCGGGCGACGCCTTCCACGCCGCCAACCGCGACCTGCCGCTCATCAAGACCATGATCGCGGAGGGCTATACCGGCCGCAAGGGCAAGGGCGGCTTCTACCGCAAGGGCGAAAAGGGGCGCGAGGCCATCGACCTTGCCAGCGGCGCCTACCGCGCGGTGCAGAAGCCGGAGCTGCCGGAGGCGAAGATCCGCGACCTGCGCGCGCTGCTCTCGGCGCCGACGCCTGCCGCCCGCTACGCTTGGCGCGTGCTGGGACAGACCCTGGCTTATGCCGCGACCCTGGTGCCGGATGCGGCGGCGGACATCACCGCCATCGATGCCGCGATGCGCCTTGGCTATAACTGGCAATGGGGCCCGTTCGAGCTCATCGACAAGCTCGGCGCGGACTGGCTGGCCGAGAAGCTGGCGGCGGATGGCTTTGCCGTGCCGCCTCTGCTGGCGGCCGCCAAGGGCAAGAGCTTCTACCGCCTGGCCGATGGCCGGCAGGAATATCTCGGCACCGACGGCGCCTATCATCCGCTCATCCGCCCGGAGGGCGTGCTGCTGCTCGCCGACATCAAGCGGGTGAGCAAGCCGGTGTTGAAGAACGCCTCTGCATCCGTCTGGGATATCGGCGATGGCGTGCTGTGCTTCGAGTTCACCTCCAAGGGCAATTCGCTGGACCCTCAGAGCATTGGCCTGCTCGGCAAGACCATCGAACTGAAGCCGAAGGCGCTGGTGATCTACAACGAGGGCCATAACTTCTCCGCCGGGGCGAATCTCGGCCTCGCCATCTTCGCCGCTAACATCGCGGGCTGGAGCGAGATCGAGAAACTCATCGCCGCCGGGCAGCAGACCTACAAGGCGCTGAAATACGCGCCGTTCCCGGTGGTGTCGGCCCCGTCGGGCATGGCTCTGGGCGGCGGGTGCGAGATCCTGCTGCATTCCGATGCCGTGCAGGCCCATGCCGAGAGCTATATCGGCCTGGTGGAATGTGGCGTCGGCCTGGTGCCAGGCTGGGGCGGCTGCTCCGAGATGCTGGCCCGCTGGGCGTCCCACCCCGCCATGCCACGCGGCCCGATGCCCGCCACGGCCAAGGTGTTCGAGACGGTGAGCACCGCCACGGTGAGCCGCTCCGCCGCCCAGGCCAAGGAGCTGCTGTTCCTGCGCCCCAGCGACGGCGTCACCATGAACCGCGACCGCCTGCTGGCCGATGCCAAGGCCCGCGCGCTCCAGCTGGCCGAGACCTACACCCCGCCCTCGCCCCCCACCTATAAGCTGGGCGGCGAGGCCGCGCGGCTGGCCATGGAGAGTGCCGCCGAGGACTTCCGCAAGCGCGGCACCGCCACCACCTACGACATGGTGGTGGCCTCCGAGTTGGCGGGCGTGCTCTCCGGCGGCTCCGCGGACCTGATCGACGAGGTCAGCGAGCAGGACATTCTCACGCTGGAACGCGCCGCCTTCATGCGGCTGATCAAGAACGAGGGCACGCTGGCCCGCATCGAGCACATGCTCGCCACCGGCAAGCCCCTGCGCAACTAGGAGAGAACGGCAATGCAAACCTATACCGCGCCCCTGCGCGACATGCGCTTCGTGCTGCACGAGCTGCATGGCGGCACCCAGGACAATGCGGAGTTCACGCCCGAACTGCTCGACACCATCCTGGAAGAGGCCGGGAAGTTCTGCTCGGAGGTGCTGCTGCCGCTCAACGCCTCGGGCGACATCGAGGGCTGCCATTTTGAGAACGGCGTGGTCCGCACCCCCGCCGGGTTCAAGGAAGCCTACGACGCCTTCAACGAGGCTGGCTGGGGCGCGGTCGGCGCGCCGCCGGAATTTGGCGGCCAGGGCTTGCCACACGCCGTCACCCACCTCATCGAGGAGATGATCTGCGGCAGCAATCTTTCCTTTGGCATGTATCCGGGCCTCACCCAGGGCGCCTGCCGTGCGCTGGAGAAGCACGGCTCGGAGGAGCTAAAGGCGCTCTATTTGCCCAAGATGGTCTCGGGCGAGTGGTCGGGCACCATGTGCCTCACCGAGCCGCATTGCGGCACCGATCTCGGCCTGCTGCGCACCAAGGCGGTCCCGCAGGCGGATGGCAGCTACAAGATCACCGGCTCCAAGATCTTCATCTCGGCCGGTGAGCAAGACCTCACCAGCAACATCATCCATCTGGTGCTGGCCCGCCTGCCGGACGCTCCTGCTGGCGTGAAGGGCATCTCGTTGTTTTTGGTTCCGAAGTTCCTGCCCGATGCCAACGGCAATCCGGGTGCGTGCAACGGCGCCACCTGTGCCGCCATCGAGCATAAGATGGGCATCAAGGCCTCGGCCACCTGCCAGATGAACTTCGACGACGCCACCGGCTGGCTGGTCGGCCAGCCGCACAAGGGCATGGCCGCGATGTTCGTGATGATGAACGCCGCCCGCCTGGGCGTCGCCATCCAGGGTCTGGGGATCGGCGAGGCCGCCTACCAGGCTGCCGTGGCTTATGCCCGCGACCGCCTGCAGGGCCGCTCGCTCGCCGGTGCCAAGTATCCGGAGAAGCCGGCTGATCCGATCATCGTGCATCCGGATGTGCGGCGCATGCTTCTCACCATGCGCGCCTATAACGAGGGCTGCCGGGCGCTGGGCGTGTGGGTGGCCAATGCGCTGGAAGAGGCCGAGCACGGCAACGCGGAGGCCGCCGATTTCGTGGCGCTGCTCACCCCGGTGGCGAAGGCGCTGTTCACCGATCTCGGCTATGAGAGCGCCAACCTCGCCGTGCAGACCTATGGCGGCCATGGCTTCATCCGTGACCACGGCGTGGAGCAGTATATCCGCGACGCGCGAATCACGATGCTCTACGAAGGCACCAACGGCGTCCAGGCGCTGGACCTCGTGGGCCGCAAGCTGCCGGCCAATTTCGGCCGATCGCTGCGCCGGTTCTTCCATCCGGTGTCCGAGTTCATCGAGGCCAACCAGAACCACCCGCAACTGGGCAAGATGGTGCAGGGTTTCGCCCGGGCCTTCGGTGCGTTGCAGCTGGCCACCAGCTTCATCGCCGAGAAGGGGATGACCGACCCGGAGGAAGCCGGTGCGGCCGCCACCGACTATCTGCGCCTGTTCGGGCTGGTGGCGCTGGGCTTCATGTGGGCGCGCATGGCGCTCATCGCCGTGGAGAAGGCGCCGCTCGGCGGGCCCGATGCCGCCTTCTACCAAGCCAAGCTGACCACGGCGCGATTCTACATGGAGCGGATTCTGCCGCAGGCGGGTTCACTGCTGTTCACCATCAAGGCGGGCAAGGCCCCGCTGATGGAGCTGGCGGACGCCGCGTTCTGACGGCGTAAAAATTGTAAAAAAACGGGCTGAACCTGCAAGGGTTCAGCCCGTTTTACGTTTGGAGCTCAGCCCGCGTCGAATGCCGTCTCCGGCGGGGCGAGGGATTTCATCAGGTCGAACATGCGCTTGCGCATTGCGGCGTCGGGGATGCGGTAATAGGCGCGCACCAACTCCAGCGTCTCGCGCTTGGTCAACTGGTCATCCACCCCGGCGGCGAATGGCTCCTGATGCTCGGCGAAGCCGTACATGCGGCCGCGCGGGCCGGAGACCGGGCCCTCGGACATGCCTTCCGGCATATCGTCGAAGAAATAGGAAATCGGCACGTCCAGCACGCGCGAAATGTCGAACAGGCGAGAGGCGCCCACGCGATTCACACCGCGCTCGTATTTCTGCACCTGCTGGAAGGTCAGGCCCAGCGCGTCGCCCAGGCGTTCCTGCGACATGCCAAGCAGTGTCCGGCGCAGGCGGATGCGCGACCCAACATGGATATCGATAGGGCTGGGACGGCTTTCACGTTCCGGGCGCTCGGCGGCTTCTTCAACCATAAGACTAGTTTTCTCCAACTTGCGGTGACACCCACCAATTTGTCTTCTTCTCAGGTCGCTTTGCTTTCATGGGCTACAACCAGAAGATCGGCAACCTAACACGGTATTTTGTCGAATATTACACCTTATGCGGCAAATTACTTCAATGTAACCGCAATCTCAAGGAAAAAATTATAGAACGTCTTATTAAATAGACAAGTCCATCGGCGTATCGAAAATATTACATTTTATTACATTAAATCCAGCGGGAGAGCAGTTTTCCGGTAATGAGCGCCACAACCCCCAGTATAGCGGGAAAAATGAGGCCAAGCCTAGAAAAAAGCGTGGGCGGCAGGGCGCCCGGCAGCGGCGCTACGAGAACGCCCTGGGTGTCGAGCGGCAGATAGGCGGTGACATGGCCGAATGGGTCGAACATCGCGGTGATGCCGGAGTTCCCGGCACGGGCCAGCGGCAGTCCTTCCTCCACGGCGCGCAACCTGGCGTTGATGAAGTGTTGGTGCGGGCCCGCGGAGTCGCCGAACCAGGCGTCATCGGTGATGACCACGATCCAGGCCGGGCGGCGCGACTCGTCGATCATCTCGCCGGGGAAGACGTCCTCGTAGCAGATCATGGGAGCGAAGGGGGGCAGGCCGTCCACGGTGATGTTTTCCGGCCCGGTTCCCGGGGTGAAGCCGCCGTCCAGCATGTCGGGGATGATCTTCAGCGGCAGCCATTTCGGCATGTATTCGCCAAACGGCACCAGCTTCCATTTGTCGTACACCGCCAGCGCCGGTACCGGCCCGGCCAGAACCACCAGCGAGTTGCGGAAATCCGTTTTGCTTTCCACCCGCAGAGAGCCCGTTAGCACTGGCGTGGTGCCGGTCACGGCGGCCAGTTGCTGGCGCGCCTCGGCATCCGAATCCAGCAGCCAGGGGCTGGTGGCTTCCGGCCAGATGATCGCATTAACCCCGGCCTGCAGCCCGGCATTGCTCATCGCCAGCAGGCGCTGCCAGTTGGCTTCCAGCGCCGGGCGGGAATAATCCGGCGGTTCGGGGAAGTTGGGCTGCACCAGCGCGATGTTGAGCCCCGTGGGTGCCACCGGGGTTTGCAGCCGCAGCCAGCCTGCGCTCGCCCATAGCGCCAGTAGCCCAACAAGCGCTGCCAGCCCGCGCCTGCCGAACATCGGTAGCCCAGCCAGGATCACCGTGGCCAGGGTAAGGCCATGCACGCTTACCCAGGCCGCGGGCTGGATGAAGACGTCGCCCAGCCGTCCGGGAATGGTCCAGTCCGTGCCCCAGAAATTCCAGGGAAAGCCCGAGAACCAGAATTGCTGTGCGATGTTGGAGAGCTCCCAGGCCCCGGCGAAGACCAGCAGCCGGCCGAAGCCCGGCTTTACCCAGCGAACCGCCAAGGCGGGAATCACGGTATAGCACGCCACCGCGGCCGAGAGCGCCGGCGCGGCGAAGGGCACCAGCCACCAGAAGGTCTGCGCCTCCGTCAGCACCGGCTCGGTGATCCAGTACAGCCCCGCGATGGCCAAGCCGAAGCCGTAGCACCAGGCGGTGTAGAGGGTGCGCCTGAGGCTCCCTGCCTCGTCGAGCAGCCGGAGGAAGGCGGGCAGGGAGAACAGCAGCGCCGGCAGGAAATGCACTGGCGGCAACGCCAGAGCCGCGGCCAGACCCCATAAAAAAGCCCGCATCAGCGGGGCTTTTTTTAGCCAGGCATGTACTGCCTGTATGCCCTCACGTGGTGACCTAACCATGCGGCAACTCAAACTTCCTTGCCACGTCGTCAAAATCCTTCGCCGTTTCATGCCGGGCGCTGGCAACGGTACCGTCCTCGGCCCGCACCAGCTGGCAGGTTTGCAGGCCGGAGGCCTTGGCCGCGTCCAGCTCGGCCTCAATGTCTGAGAGGAACAGCATCTCCTCGGGCGGCACGTTCACCCCGCGCGCGATGTCGGCGTAGCTCGCGGCTTCGCGCTTGGGGCCGACACGGGTGTCGAAATAGGCCTGGAACAGCCCGGTCAGGTCGCCAGCCGGGGTGTGGCCGAACAGCAGCCTCTGCGCCGGCACTGAGCCAGAGGAGTAAACGAACAGCCGCAGCCCCGCGCGCGCCCAGCGGCGCAGGGCAGGGGGCACATCCTCGTACAGCTCGGCGGTGATCGCGCCGTTCTTGTAGCCGTCTTCCCAGATGATGCCCTGGATGGTCTTCAGCGCCGTGATCTTCTCGTCCCGGTCCATCCAGCCGAGTAGCGTCTCCAGCCTGGGTTCCGGCACATCCGCCAGAGCGGCATGGCCGGAGGCTACGAATTCCGCCATGCGCGCCCGCGCATACGGGAACAGCACACGGTGCACGAAGGCCATCGGGGTGGTGGTGCCCTCGATATCGGTGAGAATAGCGGCGGGCTTCATGCGGTGGGGAAGCGCTTGGAAATATCGTCACCCGTGAAATGCGCCACCCAGCCGGAAGTGTCGGTGAACACCCGCAGCGCGGTGAAGTCCGGCTTCAGCCCGGCATCGAACCAGTGTTTGATCCCCGCGGGGACATGGATGAGATCTCCCGCCTCGCAGAAGGCGACATAGACCTTGCCGTTCTCATGCAGCACGAAATGCCCGGAGCCTTCCACGAAGAAGCGGATCTCGGGCTCGGTATGCGTATGTTCGGACAGGAATTTCTCGCGCAGCGCCGCAGCCTGCGGATGCTCGGGCGTCAGCTTCACCACATCGGCCGAGCCGGCCCCGGTGGCGCCCATCAGCGCGTCCAGATAAGGGCGGTAGGCTTTCAGAATCGCCTCTGCCGGAGCATCGGCGGCCAGGTGCACCGGGCTGTTCCAGCGCTCGAACCCGACATCGATCAGCTTCAGCTCCGCCGCCACCGCGCCGGGCTCTTCCGAATCGAACACCGGCACGCCGGGCGCGTCGTCCTTGTAGACGGTCAGGCGGCTCATTTCATCTTCCTCCGCTCCAGCTCGCACTGGAGCAGAAACTCCAGCGCCTCCAGCCGCCAATAGGCGTGCTCCACGCTGGTGCCCCAGGCATATACACCGTGGCCCGCGATCACATAGCCGATGGGCGGCTCGCTCTGCAGCAGCGGCTCGATAAACGCGGCCAGCCGGGCGATATCCTGGTCGTTTTCATAGACCGGCAGTAGTACTTCGTGTTCATGGGTGGTGAAGCCGAAGGCCTTCAGGATCTCGTAATTGGCGAGGGTGATGCCGCCCTGCATGGAGAGCACCGTGGCCGCCACGGAATGGCCGTGCAGCACCGCCCCCACCTGCGGGAACAGCCGGTAGAGCTGGCAGTGCAGCAGCGTCTCGGCGCTCGGCTTCTGGCCCTCGACCAGCGGCTGGCCGTCGTAATCCACGGCGATGATGTCGGCCGTGGTCAGCCGCCCCTTGTGCACGCCGCTGCGGGTGATCGCGATCCGGCCGTCATCGATTCGCGCCGAGAGGTTGCCGGC
>DATIWS010000099.1:0-3083 GCA_035519275.1 Acidocella sp.
CGGCCCCGGCAAATCAACTCGCGACCACGGGGCGGCGGTGAAGCATTCCGTGAGATAGTCCAGCAGCACGGTCACCCGCGCCGGGCGCAGAACACTGGGCGGGGTAACGAGATTGAGCGCGATGGGCGCGATCTCCCAGCCGGGGAGCACTTCCTCAAGCCGCTTATCGGCCAACTCCCGCCAGACCATGAACTCAGGCTGGAGCGCCATGCCCTGCCCGGCGAGCAGGGCGGGGCCAAGCGCGTCGCCATTATTGACCTGAAGCCGGCCACGCATGGGCACGGCGTATTCTTCCCCGAGCGCATTCCTGAACCGCCAGACGCCGGGCGAGGTGGTGTTGGTGTAGATCAGCCCTGTGTGATGGACGAGCTCGCTCGGGTGTTTCGGGCGGCCGCAACGGTCGAGATAGGCCGGGGCGGCCACAAGCGGGCGGCGCACAGCGCAGAGGCGGCGGCCCCGGAGCGAGGAATCCGCCAGTGCGGCAATGCGCAGAGCGGCATCGAACCCTTCCGCCACGAGGTCCACCAGCTCGTCACTCAGTTGCAGGTCGATATCAACGTCTGGATACCGGTCCAGGAATGCCGGCAGCACCGGGGCCAAATGCCGCATGCCGAAGGACATCGGCGCCGCGAGGCGCACCAGGCCGCGCGGGGTAAGCGACTGCGCCGAGGCCTCGGTCTCCGCCGCCTCGCCCTCGGCCAGTATCCGGTTTGCGCGCTCAAGCGCCCCGCGCCCCGTCTCGGTCAGTGAGAGACGGCGGGACGTACGGTGCAGCAGCGTCGCGCCCAAACGCTGCTCCAGCCGGGTGATGGCCTTGGACACGGTGGGCTTGGACAGGCCCAGCTCTTCCGCCGCGCGGGCGAAGGAGCCCGTCTCGGCGACTTTGGCAAAGATGGCCCATGCCTCGAAATCAGGCAGCCTCATCATGCAATTTCCAGAACCGATCCATTTCCATTATTTCTGTTTTAAATCATCATCCTCAGCCATATTTCAATCCCAGAGCAAGGCCGCAGGGCCTTCCAGAAAAGGAGAGTTGAAATGATCGAGCTGCGTCCATTCAAGAGCCTCGGCGGTGCCAACCATGGCTGGCTCGACGCCAAGCACCATTTTTCATTCGCTGAATATCATGACCCCAACCGGATGGGGTGGGGGGCGCTGCGCGTCTGGAACGACGACACCATCGCCCCGGGCACGGGATTTCCCCCGCATCCGCACGCGGACATGGAAATCATCACCTATATCCGCAAGGGCGCGATCACGCACCGGGACCATCTGGGCAATCTCGGCCGTACCGAGGCCGGGGATGTCCAGGTGATGTCCGCCGGCACCGGGATCACCCATAGCGAATACAACATGGAGAAGGAGGCGACACAGCTTTTCCAGATCTGGATCCACCCGAGCAGCCGCGGCCACGGGCCGAGCTGGGGCACCAAGCCCTTCCCCAAGGGCGAGCGCGCCGGCAAGTTTGTGGTGCTGGCCTCGGGCTTTGCCGAGGATACCGACGCCCTGACGATCCACAGCAATGCGCGCCTGCTCGGCGCCACGCTGAAAGCCGGGGAAACCGCCGAATACACGCTGGGCGCGGACCGGCTGGCGTATCTCGTGCCCGCCACGGGCAGCGTGGAAATCGACGGCGTGACCATCCATGCGCGCGACGGCGCCGCCATCAGTATGCTAGACAAGCTGCGTGTCACCGCCCTGGAGGATGCGGAGATCGTCCTCGCCGACGTGGCATGACCTGCCCAGCCTGAACGTAACCTTACCGTCTTACCAAGGCCAAAGGAGGCATTCATGAGCAAAGTCCTGGTTCTGTATTACTCGAGCTACGGCCATATCGAGCAGATGGCCGAAGCCGTGGCAGCGGGCGCCAGCGAGACCGGCGCTATCGTGACGCTGAAGCGCGTGCCGGAAACCGCGCCAGAGGCCGTGGCCAAGGCCGCGCATTTCAAGCTCGACCAGAAGGCGCCGGTCGCCACGGTTGCCGAACTCGTCGATTACGACGCCATCATCATCGGCGCGCCGACACGCTTCGGCCGCATGCCCTCGCAGATGGCGAGCTTCCTCGACCAAGCAGGCGGGCTTTGGATGCGCGGCTTGCTCGTCGGCAAGGTGGGCTCCGCCTTCACCTCCACCGCCACCCAGCATGGCGGCCAGGAAGTGACGCTGTTTTCCACCATCACCAACCTGCTGCATTTCGGCATGGTCATCGTCGGCCTGCCCTACAGCTTCCAAGGCCAGCTCAAGCTCGAAGAAGTCACCGGCTGCAGCCCCTATGGCGCCACCACCATCGCCGGCGGCGACGGCAGCCGCCAGCCGAGCGAAAACGAACTCGCCGGCGCCCGCTTCCAGGGCCGGCATGTGGCAGAAATCGCCAACAAGCTTTTCGGCTGACGTAAAGCTGCAAAACCGGGAGATGGAAGCCACCATCTCCCGCCCCTCCCCGTGCCGCGCGGGCGGCAGCACCGCCCCCAGTTTTACAACTTGTAGCGCAGCCCCACGAACACCCCGATCGGCGCGCCAATCGAATAGCTGCGCGGATTCGTGTAGTTCGGGCTTTGCGCCACATACACCCCGCCATTGGCCGAGGTGGGTGAGAACGTACCGTAGGTGTAGTAGGTCTGGTCCAGGACGTTCTCGATGGTCCCGAACACCTGCAGCCGCCGTGTCAGCCAGTAGCGCGCGATGAGGTTGAGCACCACGGAGCCCGGCAGCGGCTTTTGCAGATTTGCCGCGTCGCCGACGAGGTACTGGCTCGTCTGCGCCACGCCGTCCAGGCCCAGGCTCAGGCGCGGCGTGACGTCGTAGGTGACCCCCGCCTTGATGACGTTCTCAGGCACGCCGGGCAGAGTGTCGCCAGGAGAGACGGTGATATCGCCATTGGCGTCAGCGCCGGGGTTGTAAACCGAGGAGACCAGATATTGGTCCTGGTAGGTCGCACTGGTGAAGCTGTAGTTTAAATAACCGTGCCAACGCGCCGCCTCGTAAGCCAGCCCAACATCCATGCCCTGGCGCCGCACATTGCCGATATTGGCGAAATACCCGGCCCCCTGCGGGTTGAGCGGCGATTGCAGGAACTCGATGTC
>DATIWS010000100.1:0-3449 GCA_035519275.1 Acidocella sp.
TCTGCATGGCACGGCTTTGCGAGCCGCGTTGCTGGAACTGCCCGGCCCGGGCACCGTCATTCATGCCGCCGAATGCACTGCGGTTGCTGGCGGCACGCGGCTGCGCGGCCCGCCGCTGCTGCAGGCGTTGCCCGCCCCCACCGGCGCCCGCGTTCGCCCGGTTTGCATTCCCAATGCGTGTGCCGCCCTGCCCACCGGCCGCCCGGTTTTGTGCTGGCCGGGCGCCGGTGCCGACATTGCCCCCACCAGGCCGGTTCGCATTCGCAATGCCACCGCCGCCTTGCGCGCCGCCGGGCCGGTTCTGCCCGGGCCTGGCGCCAGCGCTGATATTCGGCCGATTCACCGCGCCATTGGGTACGGATACGCTCGACCGCCCGACCGCGTTGGCTGGCAGACCTTGGACTCGCGCCGGAGCCTTCACCGGCCCGCCAGGCGGACGGTTGGGACGGCCAGCCCCAGGTTTCGACGAAGCCTGCCAGTTGCCCCCGTTGAAGTTGCCGCGGTTGGGGTTGTTTACGGTGATATTATTGTACCGCTCCCGGTTGACATTGATGCTGCCGCCGCCGCCGCAGCAGCCGCCGTAGCCCCAGTTCGCGCCGGCCCAGCCCCACAGCGAACCGACGACCGCGACGCCGGCGGCAAAGGCGACCCCGGTCGCCAGTGCGGCGCCAGGGTAATAGGCTGGCGGCGGGTAAGACACGGGCGGATACGAAGGATAGGGCCAGGTGCCGTAGACGACCGAAGGGTTGTACGCCGGCACATAGACGACCTCCGGGTCGGCCGGCTGGATCACGATGGTCTGAGCGGGGGTCGGCTGCCCCTGGTCGTCAACCACGGCCTGGGTCGAAACAACCTGCTGCTCGGTCGTTTTCAGGCTGCCCGCCCCCTGCGCCTGCAAACGCAAACGCTGTATCGAATTCATCACATCTTCCTGCTGGGTGGCCATGGCGTAGCCAATCTGCTGCGTCCAATCTAGATGCTCGTCCAATTGTTCCAGCACCTGCGGGAACGGCACCAGCGACTTCACGCTCGGGTCCCACTGATACGGCTCGAGCGCCCTGGCCAGCGCATCGCCTTTCAGGTCCTTGTTGTTATCGCTCTTTAACCAGCGGGTGGCTTCGACGATCTGCAGCGGATATGTCGTCGCCATTAGCGTTTGCATAAGAAGATCGTCGGGATAAAGTGCGATCGGCGCCAGCATGGCGTCGAGTTGTTCAAGATTGAATTTCGTTGCACTCGGCGCCGCCGGGGTTTCGGTCCCGGCCGTGGTCGGCGTCGGACCCGGCGCAGCCGCTTGGGCCCACGCGCCGTCGGCCGGCATCATCAGTGATAGCGACAGGATTGCGACCAGGCTGTGTTGCGCAACGCGCCAGATCCCGGGAATGCCGCTCCCGGCTGCCTTGCCCGGCCGCGGCCACAGGCGATCGAGAAGGCAGGGGGGTGTTGAACTCGCTGAAGGCACGGAACGAGCAGTCATGTTCATCACATTTTCCTCTTCCAAGCCGGGACACGGAAAATCACGGCGAGCACTGGGCTACGGGCCAACGACGTCGACCCGAGCCCAGCTCAGGTCCGGGTCGAACAACCTCATCTTCGGCACGAGTGTCGCCGTGGCCGGCCCGAGATCTTTCTGGAACACCACGGCGTCCTGATTGACCTCGAAGGTCATGATGCCAGAAACACCATAAATCGCAGGCCACGCGATCAAAGCGAAGCCCTTGGTCATGCGGTTATCGGCCACGTAGTTCAGCGCCCCGCCGGGCGCGTTGTTGCCCTGCCCGGTCAAAATGCGGAAATAGTAGCCCTGATACGGCACCGGCTTGCCGGACATGTTGGCGCCTGGGTAGCCCTCGTCCACCGCCTGCTCGATGAGCGGCTCCAGAGGGCTCTCCGGCCCGCCAGCGGCTGCGGGCCAATAGAGCCCGTCATGTCGCCCCGGCGTGCTGGCGAGCCGCTGCGCGTATGCACTGGCGCCTTCCGCACCCATCATCTCGAAATACAGCTTCTGCGCATCCACATAGGCAAGCGCCGTCCGGATCGCCGCGATCTCGTTCCGCCCAATGCGGCGGTCAACAAGATCCTGTGCACCCTGAAAGCTATCGAAGTGCCACTGTCCATTGTCCTTTACGATCGGGATCGGCAGCGGCCAGTCACTCTCGCCGACGCTTAGCACCATGCGGCCAAGCCCATCGGGTGCAAGCAAGTGCTTGGCGTCGTAGGCAGAGACGAATCTCTGCCGCGCCTGATCGTCGGCAACCGGGTCACCGGAAAACAGAAGCGCAACGCTTCCCGGTCCGAGGATATCGTGCATAGCAGCCACCTTATCGGCGCGCGCGGCGGCGACGAGAGCTGACACCGCTTTCTCCGGCGTCGCGAACGGGGTTGCTTGTGTCGGCGTAGCGGTTGTCGGCGTAGGGGGGGCGGTCGTAGGTGAAGCCCGCGCCGCCACGGGTACAGCAGCGCTCCCCAGAAGCACCACGAAAGCGCTTGAAATGAAACGACGCATCATCATGTTGTCCTCGCCATCCCGCGGCCTCTGCGGGTCAAGTTCAGCGTACTCATAGGTATTTCAATTCTATCACAGATGCGCGCACAGAAATGCCCTCGACCAAACCGTAAATTTGCTCCAGCTCCCCATGCATTGTCCCCATAGGCGCGCAGCCAGAGTGGGCGATCATAACCCGCGCTTCCAGCCTATCGGTCCATGCCACCGTTATCCCATGATATGGAGTCCCCCGTCGACATAAATGGTTTGACCTGTGATCAGCTTTGCGCCGTCGCCCGCGAACACCGCTGTCGCAATGCCGACGTCGTCGATCGTTACAAGTTCGCCGGCCGGTGCCCGTGCAGCGGCGTCAGTCAGCATTTCGTCGAACGCTTTAATTCCCGACGCAGCGCGCGTCTGAAGAGGCCCTGGAGAAATCACGTAAACACGGATTCGGCTGGAAGCAAGCTCGGCGGCCATGTACTTTGCAGACGCCTCGAGCGCCGCTTTCACTGGTCCCATTAGGTTGTAGTGCTCAACCACACGGTGCGCACCGTAGAAGCTCATTGTAAAGAGCGCCCCACCATCCTTCATCAGTGGCTTGGCAAGGCGCGCCATCCGGATGAACGAATGACACGAAACATCCATCGCCTGAAGAAATCCCGCCTGGGAACACTCCACTATTGGTCCGTGAAGATCATCTTTCGGTGCGAAGGCGATCGAATGCAGCAAGAAATCCAGGCGCCCCCATTTCTGACCGAGAGCGGTGAACACGCTCTCCAAGGATCCCTCGACCTGGACGTCAAGCGGCATTAGAATCTCTGCGTCTAACGCCTGCGCCAGCGGCTCCACATGCGGCCTCGCCTTCTCGTTGAGATAAGTCATGGCAATCTCCGCCCCCAGGCGTCGAAAGGCTTTGGCACAGCCATAGGCGATAGATTGGTTGTTCGCGATGCCCGTGACC
>DATIWS010000101.1:0-3279 GCA_035519275.1 Acidocella sp.
TGCTCGACCAGAACCGCGTCATCCGCCCGCACCCGGCCTTCCGTTTGTTCGCCACGGCCAACACGGTCGGCCTGGGCGATACCACCGGCCTGTATCACGGCACGCAGCAGATCAACCAGGGCCAAATGGACCGCTGGAACATCGTCGCCACGCTGAACTACCTGCCGCACGCGCAGGAAGTGGCGATCGTGATGGCCAAGATGGGCGTCGCCGCCGCCGACGCGGCAACCAAGCAGCGCATCGAGCGCATGGTGGCGCTGGCGGACCTCACCCGCGCCGGGTTCATCGCGGGGGACATCTCCACCGTCATGTCGCCGCGCACGGTCATCACCTGGGCGGAGAACACGCGCATCTTCGGGGATGTCGGCTTCGCCTTCCGCCTCACCTTCCTCAACAAGTGCGACGAGGCCGAGCGCCAGACGGTGGCCGAGTACTACCAGCGCTGCTTCAACGAAGAGATCCCGACCGGCCTGCGCCAGCCGGCCTGACGCGCCATGATCGGCAAGCAGGACCAGGGCAAGGCTGAGGAGTTCAAGCGGGCCACCGCCAGCACGCTGCGCGCCATGGCGCATGCGCAGGAGCTGGAGGTCGCCTACCAGCCCGGCCCGGCGGGGCTCGCCAGCAACAACAAGCGCGCGCGCCTGCCCTCGCCTTCACGCGCGCTGCCCGCCGCCGAGATGGCCAAGCTGCGCGCCGCGGCTGACGCCATGGCGCTGCGCCTGCGCCACCACGACGATTCGCTGCACAATGCCCGCGCGCCTTCCTCGCGCGAGGCGAAAGAGGCGTTCGACGCGCTGGAGCAGGCGCGGGTGGAAGTCTACGGCGCCCAGCACATGGCGGGCGTGGCGGCGAATCTGCGCCACAAGCTGGACGATGAATGCATCGCCCACGGGCTCGACAAGATGACCGCGCGCGACCAGCTGCCGCTGGCCAGCGCCGTCGCCCTGCTCGCGCGGGACCGCATGGACCCGGCCTCGGTGCCGGATTCGGCGCGGCAGATCTTGGATCTGTGGCGGCACACGCTGAGCCCGGCCGCGGAAGCGGCGCTCGACGATCTTGCCTCCGCCCGCGCCGACCAGGCGGACTACATCAGCGCCGCGCGCAAGCTGCTCGCCGCCGTGGACCTTGCCGAGGCCGAACCAGGCCCGGGCGACGACGAGAGCGAGGAGCAGAGCCAGGACCAGGGCGAGCAGACCACACAGCAGAACAACACCCCCGAGAGCGAAGGCCAGCGCCAGGAGCAGGAAAACCCGATGCTCGCCGCCCAGCCCGAGATGGCCGAGGGCGAGGCCGGGGAGGACGCCACCGAAGAGGAAGGCGAGCCCGAGGACATGACGGCCGATGCGGGCGAGGCGCCCTCCGGCCCGCAGAGCCGCCGCCCGCCCGCCGATACCGGCGATGCCAGCAGCTACCGCGCCTTCGCCACCGCGTTCGACGAAGAAATCGCGGCCGAGGAGTTGTGCGACCCGGACGAGCTGACCCGGCTGCGCCAGCAGCTCGACCAGCAGCTCCAGCATCTGCACGCCCTGGTGGCCAAGCTCGCCAACCGGCTGCAGCGCCGCCTGCTGGCACAGCAGACCCGCGCCTGGGAGTTCGACCTCGAAGAAGGCATGCTGGACGCCGCCCGCCTCGCGCGCATTGTCGTCGACCCGCTGCTGGCCCTCACCTACAAACGTGAGCTGGAGACGGAATTCCGCGACACGGTCGTCACCCTGCTGATCGACAATTCCGGCTCCATGCGCGGCCGGCCCATCACCGTGGCCGCCATGTGCGGCGACATCCTGGCCCGCACGCTGGAGCGCTGCGGCGTGAAGGTGGAGATCCTCGGCTTCACCACCCGCGCCTGGAAGGGCGGGCAGAGCCGCGAGCAATGGGTGGCGGCAGGCAAGCCGCCGCAGCCCGGGCGGCTGAACGATTTGCGGCACATCATCTACAAGGCCGCCGACATGCCGATGCGCCGGGCGCGCAAGAATCTCGGCCTGATGCTGCGCGAAGGGCTGCTGAAGGAGAACATCGACGGCGAGGCGCTGCTCTGGGCTTACCGGCGCCTGCTCGCCCGGCCCGAATACCGCCGCATCCTCATGGTCATCTCGGACGGCGCGCCGGTGGATGATTCCACCCTCTCGGCAAATGCCGGGAACTACCTGGAGCGGCATCTGCGCGACGTAATCCGCGACATCGAAAGCCGCAAGCTGGTCGAGCTGATCGCCATCGGCATCGGGCATGATGTCACGCGCTATTACCGCCGCGCCGTCACCATCGTGGATGCCGAGGAGCTGGGCGGCACGATGATGCGCAAGCTGGCCGAGCTGTTCGACGAAGACGAATCCGCGGCCTGGCATCGCGCCTCGGCCCTGGGCGCGCCTCAAATAGGCTAGGGACAAGCCTCCGCCAGCGCCACTGCCTCGGGCGGCGGAGGGCTGACCGGCCTGTGCAGCTGCGCCGCGAGCGGCCCGGCCAGGGCGATGGAATGCAGATACTGGCAGGGCTTGGCCAGGTGATCCTCGCTGTTGAAGAAATCCCGCGCCGGGTAATGGCTTTCACTGGGCAGCGCCAGAAACGCCCCGCCATTTTGCGTGTAGATCGCGCGTATTGCGGCGAGCAGTTCCGGCGGAAGCGGCTCGGCCCGGTCATCCACCGGCAGCCCGCCGATGACCACCACACCCCGCCGCGCCTGCGCCGCGACGAAGCCACCGGTCAGCGCACTTCCATAACCCGCGCTGATTTCCTCCGCTGTCGGCAAAGAGCGCGGCGGCGCGGCCAGCAGCGCCGCATCCCGCTCCGCCAGATCGTTATCAATCCTGTCGCCTTCTTCGTTGTATTCACCGCGCAGCAGCGCCTCGGCATTCACCGCGTGCAGCGCCGCAATCGGCATTTCCGCCGCCGCTTCGAGAAGATCCGCCAGCTGGCAGCAGAAAACCGCGCCAAGCACCCGCCCCGGCGCCAGTTCGCGCAGCACCGCGCGGTCGTGCCGGAGCAGAAACGCGCCATCCACCGCCGCGCGGTATTCGTCCGCGCTCATCGTGTATTGCTGCAGCTCCATGGGCATGTACACCACATCGCCCGGGCGCAGCAGCGGCGCGTAGCGGGCGAACACATCGTCCAGCCCGATGCCGACGGCGATGCCCGCATTCTCGCAGGGCATGTCCAGCATCGCCCCCAGCACCGCGCAGGAATGCGAATACGGCCCGTTGGAGCCTGCGAGAATCACCAGGCGCGGTGACGGCATGGCGGCCAGCGAAGCTGTCTTTTGCAGCAACTCCAGCCGCAACACGCCGA
>DATIWS010000102.1:0-6236 GCA_035519275.1 Acidocella sp.
TCTCGAACCTGTCGCTGATTACGCCGCGAACTGGTTCATCGTGTTGTGCGCGCCGCCGGCCTTCAGCGCGGCCTCGCCAGCGAAGTACTCCTTGTGGTCGTCGCCGATGTCGGAGCCCGACATGTTCTGGTGCTTCACGCAGGCGATGCCCTGACGGATCTCCTTGCGCTGCACGCCAGCCACGTAGCCGAGCATGCCCTCCTCGCCGAAATACTCCTTGGCCAGGTTGTCGGTGGACAGGGCCGCGGTGTGGTAGGTCGGCAGGGTGATGAGGTGGTGGAAGATGCCCGCGCGCTTGGCAGCATCGCGCTGGAAGGTGCGGATCTTCTCGTCAGCCTCAAGGGCCAGCTCGGTGGTGTCGTAATCGACGCTCATCAGCTTCGCGCGGTCGTAGGCGGAGACGTCCTTGCCGGCGTCCTTCCACGCATCGTACACCTGCTGGCGGAAGTTCAGCGTCCAGTTGAAGGACGGCGAGTTGTTGTAGGTCAGCTTGGCGTTCGGCCAAACTTCGCGGATCTTGTCCATCATGGACGCAATCTGCTCAACGTGGGGTTTCTCGGTCTCGATCCACAGCAGGTCGGCGCCGTTGTTCAGGGCGTTGATGCAGTCGAGCACGCAGCGGTCCGCACCAGTGCCGGGACGGAACTGGAACAGGTTGGAGGGCAGACGCTTCGGACGCAGCAGCTTGCCGTTGCGGTTGATGATCACGTCGCCGTTATGCGCGGCGTCGGCCTGCACTTCCTCGCAGTCCAGGAAGGAATTGTACTGGTCGCCGATATCGCCCGGCTCCTTGGAGAAGGCGATCTGCTTGGTCAGGCCAGCGCCCAGAGAGTCGGTGCGGGCGACGATGACGCCGTCCTCAACGCCCAGCTCCAGGAAGGCGTAACGCAGGGCGCGGATCTTCTGCACGAAGTCCTCGTGCGGCACGGTCACCTTGCCGTCCTGGTGGCCGCACTGCTTCTCGTCGGACACCTGGTTCTCGATCTGCAGCGCGCAAGCGCCGGCTTCGATCATCTTCTTGGCCAGCAGGTAGGTGGCTTCCGCGTTACCGAAACCGGCGTCGATATCCGCGATGATGGGCACGACATGGGTTTCGTAGTTGTCGATCTTGCTCTGCACTTCCTTCTGCTTGGCGACATCGCCGGCGGCGCGGGCGGCGTCCAGGTCGCGGAACAAGCCGCCGAGCTCACGGGCATCGGCCTGACGCAGGAAGGTGTAGATCTCCTCGATCAGCGCCGGCACGGAGGTCTTCTCGTGCATGGACTGGTCGGGCAGCGGGCCGAACTCGGAGCGCAGGGCGGCGACCATCCAGCCGGAGAGGTAGATATAGCGGCGCTTGGTGGTGCCGAAATGCTTCTTGATGGAGATCATCTTCTGCTGGGCGATGAAGCCGTGCCAGCAGCCGAGCGACTGGGTGTAGTTCGCGGGGTCGGCGTCATAGGCGGCCATGTCGGCGCGCATGATCTTGGCGGTATAACGGGCGATGTCCAGACCGGTGGTGAACCGGTTCTGCAGGCGCATGCGCGCCACGGACTCGGGGCTGATGCCGTCCCAGGTGCCGTTATTGGCCTGGATAAGCTGAGAAACCTGCGAAATATGGTCTTGATAGGACATTTTCAGTCTTCCGTCGGGTTAGGGAGCGCTTGTTGCGTCGCAACAGTCACATACAAAGGCACGACCCAAATAGGGAGGATAAAATGCGGTGAAAACCGCCCAAAATTGCAAAAACACTGTAATTATGTTAATTATTTTACAAAAGCCCGTCCGTAAAAGTAAATGATTTTACAGACGAGCCTTTGTCAGATGGCCTGGTTTACGCGCCGCGCCACATGCCTTTACGCTTCTCGGAGAAGGCGGCCATGCCTTCCTGCTTGTCCTCAGTGGAACAGAGCCCATTGAACAGGCGGCGTTCAAAATGGATGCCCATGCTCAGGCTCGTCTCGAAGGCGGCGTTCACCAGCTCCTTGTTGGCGATGGCGGCCAGCGGCGGCATCTCGGCGATCGCCTGGGCCTGCTTCAGTGCCTCCTCCAGCAGCTTATCCGCCGGCACAACCTGGGCCACCAGGCTGGCGCGCTCGGCCTCGGCCGCGTCCATCATGCGCCCGGTCAGGCACATCTGCATCGCCTTGGCCTTGCCCACGGCGCGGGTCAGGCGCTGGCTGCCGCCCATGCCAGGGGCAACGCCGAGCCTGATCTCCGGCTGGCCGAACTTCGCCGTATCGGCGGCAATGATATAGTCCGCCATCATCGCCAACTCGCAGCCGCCGCCCAGGGCGAAGCCGGCAACCGCCGCGATCCAAGGCTTGCGGGTGGCGGTGACGTGCTCGAACCCGGAGAAGAAATTCTGGCCGTACATGGCGGGGAAGCCCATGGGCTGCATCTCCTTGATGTCAGCCCCGGCGGCGAAAGCCTTTTCGCTGCCGGTGAGCACCAGGCAGCGCTGGCCCGGATCAGCTTCATATGCGGCGAAAGCGGCGATCAGGTCCTTCTGGATCTGGGAGTTCAAGGCGTTGAGCGCCTGCGGCCGGTTGAGGCGGACCAGGGTGACGGCACCGTGGGTTTCAACGAGCAGCGTTTCGTATTCCATGAAAATCTCCGGTTTCATTATGTGTCGCGCGTCCTTTTTAGCACGGCTTGGCGGAATGCCACCTGCCCCCGCATCAATCTCACGGACCAGGCTTCACAACGTGGCGCCGGTGCCGCAAAAACGGGGCGCCATGGACACTCTCATCACCAGCATGCTCGGCCTGCTCCTTGCCGCCATCGCCGTGGCGCTGGTCGCGCGGCGCCTCCATTTGCCCTACACGGTGGGGCTCGTGCTCGCCGGGGCCGCGCTGGCCATGGCGCGGGTGAATACCGGCATTACCCTCACCCACGATATCATCTTCAGCCTCATCCTACCGCCACTGCTGTTCGAGGCCGCGATCAACATCCATTGGCGCGAGTTGCGGAAAGACGCGCTGCCCGTGCTTGTGCTGTCCGTCGCTGGCACGCTCATCGCCGCCACCATTGTGAGCGCGGGCATGGTGTGGGCACTCGGTTGGCCCCTGCAAGAGGCGGCGCTGTTCGGCGCGCTGATCGCCGCCACCGACCCGGTCGCGGTGATCGCCATGTTCAAGGACAATAACGTCAGCGGACGTCTGCGCCTGCTGGTGGGGGCCGAAAGCCTCTTCAACGACGGCGTGGCCGCGGTGCTGTTCACGCTGGTCCTCGCCTGGGCGCAGGCAAACGGTGGAGCGCCGCAAAGCCTCCCCGCCGTGGTGCTGAACCTGGGCTGGACAGTGGCGGGCGGCGTCGCCATCGGCTTGGCGACGGCGGCTATCGTGCTCGCTCTGGTTGGGCCGACCTCGGACCATCTGGTGGAAAGCACACTGACGACCGTCGCCGCCTATGGCTCGTTCCTGGCCGCGCAGCATTTTGGCTGCTCCGGCGTGCTGGCCACGGTCACGGCCGGGCTGGTGATCGGCAATCTCGGCATATTGTCCGAGCCGGAGAAAAGCCGGATCACCCCGTACGGCCGCAGGTTCATGCTGGGACTGTGGGAGTTCATCGCCTTCATCGCCGACTCGCTGGTGTTCCTGCTGATCGGGCTGGCGGTGGGGGGCATGCGCCTCACCCAACCAACGGAGATCGCGCTGCTGGCTGTCGTCGCCCTGGTGACACTGAGCCGGGCGCTCACCGTGTATCCGCTCTGCCTCTGCTTCGCCCGTACGCGCTGGGCGGTGCCCGCCGCCATGCAGCACGTGCTGTGGTGGGGAGGCTTGCGCGGCGCGCTTGGGCTGGCGCTCGCGCTCTCCTTGCCCGCAACCCTCGCCTACCGGAACGACATCCTCACCGCCACCTTCGCGGTGGTGATCTTCTCGGTGGTCGGCCAGGGGCTGACCATGCCGCCGCTGCTGCGCGGGCTGGGGTTCATCCCGCGCAGATAGCCCGGTGCCGCTCCCGTAGCTTACGCCTTTATGCGCTCCATCTTCGCGTCGTACAGAGGTGCGAGATGCACGCGGGCGGGCACGCGCTCGCCCGCGACTTCCAGCTCATAGGTGCCGGAGAGCACGAAGGTCTCGTCCACGCCAGCAGGGTTGCGGACATAGCCAAGCCCGATCGGCTGGCCCAGCGTGTGGCCATAGCCGCCCGAGGCCAGCCAGCCCACGCGCTCGCCATTGCGATAGATGGTCTCACGGCCAAGCAGGATGATTCCCGGGTCGTCCACGGTGAAGGTGGCGAGCATCTTCTTCAGCTTCTGGTCGCGCTGCTCCACCAGCGCCCCGTGGCCAAGGAAGGCAGTGCCCTTCTTGAGCTTCACAGCCCAGCCGAGCCCGGCTTCCAGCGGCGTGTAATCCGGCCCGATATCGCCGCCCCAGGCGCGATAGCCTTTCTCCAGGCGTAGCGTTTCAATGGCGCGGTACCCGGCATTGGCGATGCCGAACTCCTCGCCCGCTTCCATGAGTTTTTCATAAACCGTGGCGGCGAATTCGACCGGGATATGCAGCTCCCAGCCCAGCTCACCCACATAGGTCACGCGCAGCGCCAGCACCGGCGCCCCGGCGACGCTGAGCTTGCGGCACTGGCCGAAGGGGAAGCCCGCGTTGGAGACATCGTCGCCCGTCAGCTTCTCCAGTACGCGGCGGGCATACGGCCCCATGAGGCTGAGCACGGCGTTGGCGGAGGTGATGTCGATGAGATTCGCATCCAGATCGTCGGGGATATGGCGCTTGATCCAGTCGAAATCATGCGTGGCGAAGCCGGTGCCGGTTATGATGTAGAACTCCGTCTCCGAAAGCCTGGCCACGGTGAGATCACATTCAATGCCGCCGCGCGCGTTGAGCATCTGCGTGTAGGTCAGGCTGCCGGGTTTCTTTGCCACGTCATTGGCGCAAATCCAGGAGAGCGCCGCCTCGGCATCGCGCCCGACCAGCATGAACTTGGCAAAAGAGGTCTGGTCGAACACGCCCACGCGCTCGCGCACCGCCTGGTGCTCGCGCGCCACGGCGGCGAACCAGTTGGGCCGCTTGTAGGTGTATTGGTCCTCGGCCACCTCGCCGGGGGCGGCGAACCAGTTCGGGCGCTCCCAGCCCAGCTTCTCGCCGAACACCGCGCCCTGCGCCTTCAGCGTGGCGTAGAGCGGCGAGCGGCGCAGCGGGCGGCCCGTGGTGAATTCCTCGGAGGGGTAAGCTATAGTGTAATGTCGCGCATAGGCCTGCAGCGTGCGGGCGCGCACCCATTCCACATCCTGGTGGTTGCGGCCGAAGCGGCGGATATCCACCGGCCACAGATCGTAAGGCGGCTGGCCGCCCGCAACCCATTCCGCCAGCACCTTGCCTGCCCCACCACCCGACGCGATGCCGAAGGCGTTGAACCCGGCGCCAACAAAGAATCCGGCCAGTTCCGGCGCCTCGCCGAGGATGAAATTGCCATCCGGCGTAAAACTCTCCGGCCCGTTGATGAGCTGCTTGACGCCCGCGGTCTGCAGCGCCGGAACGCGGCCCATCGCCAATTCCATGATCGGCGTAAAATGCTCGAAATTCGAATCCAACAGCTGGAACTCGAAATTCTTAGGGAAGCCCTTCTGTGCCCAGGGGATCGGGTTCGGCTCATAGCCGCCCATCACCAGCCCGCCGACTTCCTCCTTGTAATAGGTCAGCCGGTCAGGGTCGCGCAGGGTCGGCAGATCGGAGGTCACGCCCTCGATCCGTTCCGTCACCATGTACTGGTGTTCGACCGAGACCAGCGGCACGTTCACCCCGGCCAGCTTGCCTAGTTCGCGCGCCCATTGCCCGGCGCAGTTGACCGCAACTTCGCAGGCGATCCGCCCCTGGTCGGTGAGCACCGCGACCACGCGGCCCTTTTCGATCTCGAAGCCGGTGACCTCCACGTTCTCGAAGATCTTCGCGCCGGCGTTGCGCGCGCCCTTGGCCAGAGAGGCGGTGATGTCGCTCGGGTTGGCCTGCCCGTCGGTCGGCAGGAAGGCGGCGCCGATCACGTCATGCACATCCATCAGCGGCCAAAGCTTCTGCGCCTCGGACGGGGTGAGCAGGTGCATCTCCAACCCGAAGCTGCGCGCCGTGGTGGCTTGGCGCTTCACCTCGATCCAGCGTTCCTCGTTGCAGGCCAGGCGCAGCCCGCCATTCATCTTCCAGCCGGTGGCAAGGCCCGTCTCGGCCTCCAGCGTGCGGTACACCTTAACCGACTCGCCCAGCAGCTGGGTGATGTTGGCGCTGGTACGCAGCTGCCCGACC
>DATIWS010000103.1:0-6021 GCA_035519275.1 Acidocella sp.
AAGGGCGCTGCGGTGCTCGATGGCCTGCGCGCCGCCGCGGCAGCAGGCTTCACCCATGTGCTGGTGATGGATGCTGACGGCCAGCACCCGGCCGCCGGGATTGCCGAGTTCATGGGGATCTCACAACAAAACCCGCAGGCGATGATTCTCGGCCTCCCGCAATTCGACGCCAGCGCGCCGCGCATCCGTGTCATCGGCCGGCGTATTTCCAACGTGCTCGCGCGGCTGGAAACGCAATGCGATATCGGCGATGCGCTGTTTGGTTTCCGCGTCTATCCGCTGGTCCCCTTGCTGGAGGTCATGGCGGCAAGCCGCCACATGCGGCGCTATGATTTCGACACCGAAGCGGTGGTGCGGCTCTGCTGGCGTGGCGTGCCGGTGATCAATCGCCCGGTCCCGGTGCGTTATTTCACCCCCGCGCAAGGCGGCGTCTCGCATTTCCGCTATGGCCGGGACAATCTCCTTCTCGCCGCCATGCACGCCCGGCTCATCGCCGCCGCCTTGTCTAGGCCATTCCGCCGTTGATCGAGATGAGCTGGCCCGAGATATAGGCGGCCCGGTCGGATGCCAGGAAGGCAACCAGATCGGCCACCTCCTCTGGCTCGCCTGCCCGCTGCATCGGCACCAGCTTTGCGATCGTCTCTTTCGGGAAAATTGTTTCAGTGGCGGGCGAGGCGATGATCCCCGGCGCCACGGTATTGACCGTCACACCCCGGCTGGCGAGTTCCAGCGCCAGAGACCGCGTGGCCCCGTGCAGCCCCGCTTTGGCCGCCGCGTAATTGGCCTGGCCCCGGTTGCCCATCACCGCCGCCACCGAGGAGATGTTGACGATCCGCCCCCAGCGTGTGCGGAGCATCGGCAGCAGCAGCGGCTGCGTGACATTGAAGAAGCCGTTGAGCGACACGTCGATGACCCGTGCCCATTGCTCCTGGCGCATCCCCGGCATCACGGCGTCGTCATGGATACCGGCATTGTTCACGAGAATCTGGATCGGCCCGGCCTCCAGCAGCTGCGCCAGCGCCTGCCCGGTCTCCGCCGCGTCAGTGATGTCGAAGCGCACCACCTCCGCTGAGCCGCCCTCGGCCATTATCCCGGCCGCGATCTCCGCTGCGCGGTCTGCCTGGCCATGGGCATGGACATAGACATGGTGCCCCGCCGCCGCCAGCGCGCGGGCGATGGAGGCGCCGATTGTGCCGCTGCCGCCGGTGACCAGGGCGCGGCTCACGGGTTTGCCCCGAACAACACAGTGGCACGGCCGCCGAGCAGCTCGGCCTCGCCGTCCGTGACCGTGAAACTATAAGATGCCCCGCGCGTATCGCCGATAAGGCGCGTGGCGCTGATGATGAGCGGCCCCGTGGCATCGAACTGGGGGCGCGCCAGCCGCACATCCCGCAGGCTCACGAGGTAGCCGGGCACTGGCGGACCCGCGTCATGGGCGGTCAGCCGTCCATGCACAGCCATGGCCTGGGCTGCCATCTCGATGCCGCATGCCGCCCCCAGCGTGCCATCGGCACGGCGCATCGGGTTGTCCTGGTTCCGGTAACAATGGGACAGGCAGCGCACCGAGTCCGCGTCCCAGTCCAGCACCTCGTCGAGCAGGCACATGGCACCGCCATGCGGGATAAGCGCCAGAATCGGTTCGCGGCCGATGCGGCTCATGCCGGGTCCTGCCAGCCCTCCGCCGGGCGCGGCGTAATGTCGAGCATGAGTGCCATGTCCTCCAGATAATCCAGCGTCACCTCCGTAGCCACATCATCCGCCAGCGCCGCCAGCAGCGGCAGGCAACGCGCCGCAGGTGTGGTCCGCCGCAACTGCTCCAGCGCCGGGCTGACGGCAGGTGAGGGCGCGTGGCTTCCCGGGCGCAGCGCCAGCCCGAGCCTCGCGAAGCCTACCGCGGAGGGCAATGGCGACAGCACCAGCGCCACGCCGAAGGCCGCGCCGATCGGCCGCACCGCGCTGAGCGGGGCGGGATAGGGCACGTCGTAGGCGATCAGCGCCACAGCCTGGCCCAAAGCGGCAGCCTGCGTGGCGGCCTCCAGCAGTCCGGCGGCGAAACTGCCATCATGGGCGCACAGGCTGGTCAAGGCGGACGTCGCGCCGGTGGCGATGCTCCAATAGCCCGCTGCCGCGTTATGCACCGAATTGTGGAACTTGGTCGGCGACAGTTCCCGCTGCGGCGAGGCCAGTGCGCTGAGAATACCGTGGATCGTATCGCCATCGCCGCCCGAGGACGCGAAGATCGTCGGTGTCTGAGCCGGATCGCGCCCGGCTGCGGCAAAAGCCTCCGCCCCGGCAGCGAGCGCGATTTTCACGATTTTCGGTGCACGGCGGCGCTCATTGGCCGGCAGCAGGGGGCTCGGGGGCATGGCCGTCGGCCCTGGCACATGTTCCGCACGGCCCGCCAGCACCTCCCTGGCGTGAGTCCAGCCCTCGATCCCGGGGCCACACAGCCCAACACCTTCGACGTAGATGCGCATTATGCCGCCCGCCCGAGCACGAGGCTGCAATTCACGCCACCAAAGCCGAAGGCATTGATCAAGACCCGGCTAATGCGTGCAGGCCGCCCGGTGAGCACGTAGCCACTGCTAAAGCTTGGGTCGAGGCGGTTCGTATGCGGGCTGCCGGGCAGAAAGCCGTGCTGGATGGCGAGCGCGCTGATCACCGCCCCGACCACGCCGGAGGCCCCCAGCGTGTGCCCGGTAAACCCCTTGTTTGAGCTGCACGGCACGTTGCTGCCGAACAGGTCCGTGATGGCGCGGTCCTCGGCCGCGTCGCCCGCCAGGGTCGCCGTGCCATGCAGGTTGATATAGTCGATTGCCGAGGGTTCCAGTCCTGCTTGCGCCAGGGCCTGCGCCATCGCGCGCCTGGCGCCTAATCCTTCTGGATGCGGCGAGGACATATGGTGGGCGTCGGAACTTTCGCCGGTGCCGAGCAGCAGCACTGTATCGGCGCCGTGCCTTGGCCCCGGCCGCTCCAGCAGCATGAAGCCCGCCGCCTCGCCGATCGAGATGCCGTTGCGCGCGGCATCGAAGGGGCGGCACGGCCCCTCCGCCATCACGCCCAGCGCGTGGAAGCCGAACAGGGTCGTGGCGCAGAGCGTATCGGCGCCACCGACAATGGCGGCATCGCACAGCCCGGCGGCGATCATCCGCGCGGCGCTGGCAAAAACCTTCGAGGTCGCGGCGCAAGCCGTGGACACGGCGATGGCGGGGCCCTTGAGGCCGAGATAATCGCGCACGAAGTGCCCGAGGGCGTAAGTATTATGCGTGCGCGCATAGTCGAAGCCGGGCGGCAGATTGCCAGCCGGATCGCGCCAGCGATAGGCGGCCTCCGTCTGCAATATGCCGGAGGTGCTGGTGCCCACGAACACGCCGATGCGCGCGGCGCCATAGCGTTGCCGCGCCGCCGCCACATTGTCCATGAAGCCATCCTGGCGCAGCGCCAGTGCTGCGAGCCGGTTGTTGCGGCAATCGAACCCCGCCCATTCGCCGGTCAGCGGCTGCGTCTCCAGCCCGGCCACCTCGCCGGCATAGGCGTCGAGCGGCAGTGCCTCGAACGTGCAGGGGGCGAGGCCGCTGCGCCCTTCGCGCAGCGCCGCAATCGTTTGGTCACGCCCGGCCCCCAGGCAGGTCACCAGTGAAAAATCGCTGAGTGCCAGCGCGGTCATGCCGCTCCCCTCTCCAACCGCGCCAGAAGGTGGCCGGTTCTCGCCGCCTCGCGCGCGATATGCTCATCGTAGTGCCGCTGAAACGCCGCGCGCTCACCGCAGATGCGCCCATGGCCGCCGCTACGCGCCCGCGCCACCGAATACCGGGCGGCGAAATGGCGCAGATTGGCGTGCAGCTCGCAATAGCGTGGCTCGTTGAGAACGCGCCTGAACCGGCCGCGATACGGCCCCCAGAACGGATTGTCGTAAAAAATCAGGCGGAGCCGGGCAACGTCGTAAAGGTCGTTATCCGCGATCGCCGGCCCGGCAAGCGCCAGCGCGCCCGCGGTTGTGGGCAGCGTGCCGGTGGCGAGCAGCGCGCGCCGTGCGGGCGCGTCCGCGTACAAGGCATGCGCGTCCTCAATCGGGAGATCATTGGCCCGCAGCATCAGGTCGACGAACTCATTTTTCGGCACCGGAAATTTGAAGGCGGCGAAGGCGAAGAACTGGCCGGTTGGCCATGGTGCCCACAGCCCCGCCGCCGCCAGCGCGTTATGCCCCACATGCGCGCAATTATTGTTGAGGACGCGCCAGCGATAAACCTGCCTGCCCTCCCGGTAGGGCGTGTTGAGGCTGTTGAGGTAATCGACGATGGCGGCCATCCGCGCGCGGTCGAGGGGCACGCGGGCGCGAAAAGTATTGCGGCCGAATTGCGCGGCATAGTCGGTCGCCACCGAGATCTCGTACATGAAATCCCGGTCAGTCATGCCGCTTGGCTTGTCGCGGAACAGATGCGCATGGAACTCGACGCCATCGAGAAACCCCATCGCCTGGGCGCGCTCCTGGGTGTGTGCATAGGCTTCGCGTGTCAGCCGCTCGCCGGGGGCCAGCGCGCCGCGCCACAGAAATTCACGCCCCTCCACGGCCACCCAGTTGGCGTTCCGGTAATGTGAATTCACGCTGATGCCGACCCCATGCCGTTCTGGCGCCTCCTCCGGCGTGCAGAGCCTGAGCGTGGGGTAGCCCGCTGCGCGGTCGAGCCGCACGCCGTTGAGGTAGAGCAGCGAATGCCCGCCCATGCCGCTGCGCAGCGGCACGCCGAAACCGGGTTTCTTGCGCAGCTCGGAGAGCGCGCACAGCTCGGCATGATACGGGTACAGGTCTTCGTAGGCGGTGCCGCTCCGGGGCTCATCCGCGCTCATTGTGCCATGGCTGGCAAGCGCGACATGACCGATACCCATAGTTCCCGTCCTGCAATCCCCTTCACAGGCCACTATATTCATCGCTCCTGGCACCGTCCAGCGCACGGAACCGCGAAGGGGGAGCGGCCAAGCAGCTGCCGCCACAGCGCCGTCCAGCTCTGCCAGTCATGCCCGCCCGGCACCACCGCCACGCGCGCCGGGGGCAATGATTCCGCCAGCATCCTGTGCCCGGCGGCAAAACGGTCCGCCTGCCCATAGCCGAGGTAAAGCGCCGGTGCCGTCTCGGGCTGTGCCAGCTGTGTCTGCAGCCAGGTCAGCATCCGCTTCTCCGGCGCCGTGGCGGCGGAGGTCTCGGCAGACCAGCCCGCCAGCCCTCCCGCCCGCGCCATTTCGGCCACGGTGCCCTTGGTGCCGAGAAAAGGTGCCAACAGCACAATCCCTTCCACCTCAGCCGCGTGCGCGCTGGCATAGAGCAGCGCGCCCATGCCGCCCAGCGAGATGCCGAGCAGCCAGATCCGCCTGCGGCCATGTGCCCGCGCCGGTTCCACCACGGCATGGCGCAGCGCTTCGGTCACGCCATCTTCCAGATAAAGCCCAAGGTCCGGGTGCGCCACGACGATTTCGGCCGCCACCCCATGCTCATGCACGGCCGCCACCATGCCCTGCTCGGCAAACTCCGCGGCTTCGATCCCCGCCCCGGGCAGCATGATCAGCAGCAGCTCCGCCTGACCGTCCGGCGCTTCGTGGTGGATGCAGTTGACCAGCGTGTCCTCTTTATTCATGCCGGGTTTTTCGCGGCCGGGGTGCTGAGCACGGCGCCGCAGATCAGGCTGAGAAATGTTCCGGCCGCCACGGTCAGGCCGATATCGTGCAGCACCGGAATATGTGACAGCGACATCAGCCCATAAGCCGCCACAGTGCAGAGATTGGCCAGCACGATGGACGCCGCCGCGCGCGGCCAGCCCGGCGTGCCGGGGGCCGTCCGCTCGAAGAACAGACAGTAATTGGAACCGACGGCGATGATGAGCAGAAAACCGGCGACCATGAAGATCGAGAGCTTGCCGCCCGCCAGCGTCAGCAGCGCGGCGGTCATGGTCACGGCGGCGGCGAGCGGCGCGGCCACGGCGGCCACGCGCCGGGGCGAGCGCAAGCCCAGCAGAAGCAGCGCCAGAA
>DATIWS010000104.1:0-3253 GCA_035519275.1 Acidocella sp.
GCGCAACCGGAGGAGGAAACTGTCGCTTGACGGGGGCATAAACTCTCCATAGCTAATCCGCATCACAAGACAAACACACTGGAGAGTGCCACATGGCGTTTGAACTGCCTTCCCTCCCCTACTCCACCTCCGCCCTGGCCGAGCTTGGCATGTGCCAGGAGACCCTGGAGCTGCATCACGGCAAGCACCACAACGCCTATGTCACCGCGCTGAACGGCTTCGTTGAGAAGAACCCGGAGCTGCAGGGCAAGACGCTGGAGGAGATCGTGAAATTCTCCTTCAACAAGCCAGAGCTGGCGCCGGTGTTCAACAATGCCGGACAGCACTGGAACCACATCCTGTTCTGGGAAAACATGGCCCCGACCGGCGGCAAGATCCCCGGCAAGCTGGAAGCCAAGCTGATCGAGGATTTCGGCTCCATCGCCGCGTTCAAAGACGCCTTCAAGGCCGCTGGCATCGGCCAGTTCGGCTCCGGTTGGGCCTGGCTGGTGCAGGGCGCTGACGGCAAGCTGAAGGCGACCAAGACCGCCAACGGCTCCAACCCGCTGGCCACCGGCGAGGGCAAGGTGCTGCTGGCGCTGGACGTGTGGGAGCACAGCTACTACCTGGACTTCCGCAACCGCCGCCCGGACTACATCACCAACTGGCTGGATAACATCGCCAATTACGAATACGCCGAAGCCCAGCTGCTCTCGGCCTGATACAGAAAACCCCCTGGCTCCGGCCAGGGGATTTTTTTCATATCCGGCGCTCGTAGTAGCGCACGGTTTTGCCGTTGGGCAGCAAGGCGCTGCCGATGTCCTGAAAACCGAACTTGGCGTGGAACGCCTCCGAGCCCGGATTGGGCGGGTCGGCGTTGATCTCGCATGTCACGTGCTCATGGCCCGCAGCCTTGGCGGCGGCGAACAGCGCTTTGTAAAGTGCCGCGGCATGGCCCCTGCCCCGCGCGGCTGTGGCGGTCACGACACGGTCCACATAGACGAAGCGCGAAAAGCGCTGGCGGAACCAGATAAAATTCGGAGAGTCGTAATCCACGTCCTGGTCGAAGGCGATGATGAACGCCTCCGTGCCGATATGCGCGGCGAAGAAAGCGTTGGCCACGAGATGGGAAAAACGCGGGGCATCGGCAAACGAAAGCTCCAGCGCGTGGTCGTTATTGAGCGCGCGCAGGGCTTCGAAATTCGGGCTGACGGGGGAAAGCGGCGTGAGCATGGAAGCTCACGTCGCACCCCGCGCGGGTTTTAGCAATCCAGCGTGGCCTTACGCTCCCAGTCGGACAGGTGCGCGGCGTACTCGTTCCACTCGCCGTGCTTCAGCTTGGTGTAGGATTTCACGAAGCTTTCGCCGAGGCTGGCCTTCAGCGTGTCGGAGGCTTCCAGGGCGCGCAGCGCATCGAGCAGGTTGAGCGGAAGGCGCTTGGCATCGGTCACCAGATGGCCGTCGGTGTACATGTTGATGTCCAGGCGCTTGCCGGGATCGATCTTGTTCCTGATGCCGTCCAGCCCAGCGGCGAGGATACCAGCCTGCAGCAGATACGGGTTCACCGCGCCGTCCGCCAGACGCATCTCGAACCGGCCCGGCTCAGGGATGCGGATCATGTGTGTGCGGTTATTGCCCGAGTAGGTTACCGTGTTCGGCGCCCAGGTGGCGCCCGAGGTGGTGCGCGGCGCGTTGATGCGCTTGTAGGAATTCACAGTGGGATTCAGCAGCGCGGCCAGCGCGTCGGCATGCTTGATGGCACCGCCGATGAAGCGATAGCCGAGCCGGGAAACGCCAAGCTCGCCCGCCTCGTCCTCGAACAGGTTTTGGTTCCCATCCCACAGCGAGACGTGGCTGTGGCAGCCCGAGCCCGTGAGGCCGAGGAACGGCTTGGGCATGAAGGTGGCGCGCAGGCCGTGCTTCTCGGCGATCGACTTCGCCATGAACTTGAAGAACACATGCCGGTCGGCGGTGATGAGCGCGTCGTCGTAGTTCCAGTTCATTTCGAACTGGCCGTTCGCGTCCTCATGGTCGTTCTGGTACGCGCCCCAGCCAAGTTCCAGCATCGCGTCGCAGATCTCGGTGATAACATCGTAGCGGCGCAGCAGGGCGCCGGCATCGTAGCAGGGCTTGGTGGCGGTATCGAGCGCGTCGTCAATCGCCGTGCCGTCAGGCGTGGTCAGGAAGAATTCACATTCCACGCCGCTCTTCATCTGCACGCCAGCGGCCTTGGCCTGGGCGATGACACGCTGCAGCACGTTGCGCGGGCCCTGCTCAACCTTCTCGCCCGCCATGTAGATGTCGGAGGCAAGCCAGCCCACATCCTTCTTCCATGGCAGAGGCGTCAGCGTGCTGGGGTCAGGCAGCGCGAACATGTCCGGGTCCGCCGGGGAAAGATCGAGCCAAGTGGCGAAGCCCGCGAAGCCCGCGCCGTTCTTCTGCATCCCCGCGATGGCGGAGGCCGGAACCAGCTTGGCGCGCTGGCTGCCGAAAAGGTCGGTGTAGGAAATCAGGAAATATTTTAGTCCGAGTTCTTTCGCCTTTTCGGCCAGCTCAATCGCCATTGTTTTGTTCAGCCCCCTTTTAGAAATTCTTGCCCGGAATCCAGTTCGTGCCCACCAGCGGCACCTGCGCCATGGCAGCAGCCTCCAGCGTTAGCGCCACCAGGTCTTCTGGCTCCAGATTATGCAGATGACTCTTGCCGCAGGCACGGGCCAAGGTCTGCGCCTCCAGCGTCAGCACGCTGAGGTAATTGGCCAGACGCCGCCCGGCCTTCACCGGGTCCAGCCGCGCGGCCAGCACCGGGTCCTGCGTGGTGATGCCGGCGGGGTCGCGGCCCTCGTGCCAGTCGTCATACGCGCCGGCGGTGGTGCCGAGCTTGCGGTATTCTTCCTCGAACTCCGGCGAATTATCGCCCAACGCGATCAGCGCCGCCGTGCCGATGGCCACCGCATCCGCGCCCAAGGCGAGCGCCTTGGCAACATCGGCGCCCGTACGGATGCCGCCCGAGACGATGAGCTGCACTTTGCGGTGCAGGCCAAGATCCTGCAGCGCCTGCACGGCGGGGCGAATGGCGGCGAGGATAGGGATACCGACATGCTCGATGAACACTTCCTGCGTGGCGGCGGTGCCGCCCTGCATGCCGTCCAGCACCACCACATCGGCACCGGCCTTCACCGCCAGGGCGGTGTCGTAATACGGGCGGGACGCGCCGACCTTCACGTAGATCGGCTTTTCCCAATTGGTCAGCTCGCGGAGTTCGAGGATCTTAATC
>DATIWS010000105.1:0-14328 GCA_035519275.1 Acidocella sp.
AACCGCCGATACCCGGCCCTTGGCCGGCGCGTGGGTCGATGACAACCACCGGCCGCTTGCGCTCGTCGAGTTCGACGCCCGGCGGCGGCAGAATACGGACCAGCGCGTAATTGACCGGCCGCGGCAATTCGTCACCGCGCATCACGAACTCGAAATCATAGATCAGGACGTCGTCGATGGTACGGGCCTTCATCTCCTCGTACTGGTTTCCGCGCCGGCGCAGAATGTCCAGGAACAGGATCGACCTTTGCGCAAAGTCACGCCAATACTCAACGGGGGCAGTTGGTGCCAGCGCAGACAACTTACTCAAAGCGGCCGGCGCCGGATTGCCTGCTTGTGCCTGTAATTTCTCCTGCGCCTTGGGTGTTGCAGGGGATTTGGCGGTGGAAAGCTCAGTCACTGTTGGGTACTCCTTGTCACGCCGGGACGCTTTCCGGCTCCATCAAAACTGGGGCGGCCGTTTGCATGGTTGCAAATGTGCCTGCGTTGGATATCGGGCATGCCGGTCGTGGAACAAACGTCAGCAGATAAGGCAGTTCCTGAACCCGTTCGACCGGCATGCATTTGTTCTGGAGGAAGATGAGGGATGGTCTCATACGTCTGGAACTTGATGCTGGAGTTGCCGGTCTTGGGTCTGAGAACTGTGTTACTCGTGCGCCGCTTCCCGTTTGGCCCGCTGCTCGACCAGGTAGTGGGCGTACAGGGCGCCAATGGCGGTCGAGGCTATGCGCGTCCGCTCGTTGTCGGCGCGGCTCGTCAGAATGATGGGCACGCTGGCCCCGAGCACGATGCCCGCGGCATCGGCCTGGCCAAGGAAAATCATGTTCTTTGCTAGCATGTTGCCGGCCTCGAGATCGGGCACGACCAAAATCTGCGCGTGTCCGGCAACTGGTGAATGAATCCCCTTGATCGCGGCGGCCTCGGCGCTGATTGCATTGTCCATTGCCAGCGGGCCGTCGAGGATTCCACCGGTAATCTGGCCTCGCTCGGCCATCTTGCAGAGGCTTGCCGCGTCTGTGGTGCCGGGGATCTTCGGGTTGATCACCTCGACCGCCGACAGGATCGCCACACGCGGCTCTCCCAGATCAAGGCCGACATGCAGGTCTATCGCGTTCTGAATAATGTCGCGCTTTGTTTCCAGGTCGGGAAAAATGTTGATTGCCGCGTCGGTGACGAACAGCACGTCAGGGTAGGTCGGCACGTCGAGCACGAAGACGTGGCTGATCCGCCGTCCCGTGCGCAGCCCCCCATCCTTAGCCACGACCGCGTGCATCAGTATGTCTGTGTGCAGGCTGCCTTTCATCAGGCTGTGAGCCTTGCCGTCTTGGACCAGGCGCACGGCGGTGGCCGCGGCCTCCTCCTCGGTCGCAGCATCCACGATCTCGAAACGGCTGATGTCGAGGCCGGCTTTCTGGGCGGTGGCACGGATCAGTGCTTCTGACCCGACCAGGATTGGCGCGATGATATTGTCCGCGGCGGCGTCGATGGGGCCGGCCAGCGCGTGCTCCTCGCATGGCCAGACGACTGCCGTCGGGACTGCGGCGATGCTCTTCGTCTTCGCGATCAACCGCTCGTATTTCTCGTGTGTCTGTGCAACTCTGGGCACGGACGAATCACCCGCTTCGGTTGTGTAGGTGGCAGGCTTGGCAGCCGGAATGGAAGTCATAGTTGATACTCCATTTTCAATGTCGACATAGCTAAGTACGGCCTGAGGTCTCGCGCGTAGCCTGCGTCCACGGCAGGGTAGGGGAGGCGGCGAGCCCTGGCAAGTGTCAGTCCACTAACGATTTTGTCGGGAAAAATGGCAGCGGGCCGCTCTGCACGAGATTGATTTGCGTGGATGCTGCAATGCAACAATGAAATGTTGAGGAACGAAGCTTTTGGATAATGATGTTGCGCAATTTCCAGCCGGAGTGTCGGCGGCAGTTGGTGGAATTCGTGAGATCTGGCCTCATGCTGGTGGAGTTGACATGTCTGCATTGCGCTGTGCGCTGCCATGCAACTGCTGGTTGGTTGGCGCAACTGCGTCACCTTGAACCGCTCCGGCAAACCCGGAGCGGTTCAGCACCTCACATTGCCGTATTGCGGCAATGAAAATCCATGCGCCTATTGCGGTGAAGTTCCCAGTGCGCCGGTCGCGAGCGCGAGAGTCGCGGCGGCGGACAAGGCTGCGCTATACGCATCTGTCTTGGCGTCGTTGGCTTGCAGGAGCTGGCTTTCGGCCAAAGTGAGGGCGGTGATTGATCCCTCCCCGTTACGATAAGCAGCCAAGGCCGCATCGAACGTTGTCTGCGCGGCGGCGGCCAAAGCTTGCGAGGCGCTATAGGCGGCAAGGCTGGTGTGCAGCGTGTTATTGGCAAAAGCGATCTGACGGACAGCTTCTTGCTGCACTTTGGTCAGCGCGGCATCGGCACTGTCGGCTTGGGCACGAGCTTGTGCCAAGACCGCGGCGCGGGTGCCGCCATCGTAGATCGGGACTGTCACGCCGGCGAGGATGGCGCCGCCAAATTGGTTGCCTGAAAGGTTCTGGGTTGCGGCCATCCCGCCAACAGACGGCAGCGCCGACAGACTCAGGCTTGACGAGTTGTAGGCGCCGGTGGCCGAGACGAACACCTTCGGCATGAAATCGGCTCGTGCGGCCTGTATCCCGGCCAGGCTCTGCTTTTGCGCCGCATAGGCGCTCAGCACGTCCGGGCGGCGCTCCAGCGCCGTGGAGACGATACTCTCCACGGGGGCCTCCATGGCCGGCGAGAGATCCCGGTGCGGCAGGTCGGCGATGGTGATTTTTGTCAGGGGCGAGATGCCCATCGCGGTCAGTAGCGCCAAATGGGCGTCCTGCGCGCCGCCGCGGGCCTGCACCAGCGCCAGTTCCGCCTGCGCCGTGGCCTGACGGGCCTGCGCGACCTCGATCACGGTGCCGACGCCGTGTTTGTAGCGGTCTTCCGCCGCTGCCTGAACGGTTTTCGCCGTCGCCAGGGATTGTGCCGCAGTCGCGACATGGTCTCGGGCGGCTTCATCGGTGTAATACGCCAAGCTGACATTATAGATCAGTTGCTGGTGCACAGCGGTGAAGTCGATATTAGAGATCATTGCGCCCTGCTTCGCCACGTTCACGAGTGCCGCTCTCTCGCCAAAGTCGAAAAGCAGCCAATTGAGGGACACCGCCGAGATCACGCCATGCGCTGAATTGTTGCCATTGACGCTGAACCCGTCCCCCGAGTTGTGGGTGGAGTTGTCCTGATAGGCGCCGACAGCGCTGGCGGTGAGGTTGGGCAGGTACAAGCTCTCTGTAATACCCGCCGCGAGCGCAGCCTTGCGGGCATTCTCCCAGGCGATGCGCGTCGCGGGATTGTTGGATTCCGCGATGTCGATCAGTTCCGGCAGCGTATAGGCCTTGCTGGGGTCGATGTGCGGGGATGGCGGCAGGTTGGCGAGCGCCATGTTGGGCGGCAGGACATAGCCCGCGCCGCTCGCGGCGCCGGTCGCACCGGGAATGATCTCGCCGCTCGCCGAGGTGCCCGGGCTCCAGGGCTGGTCGGGGCTTGGCGGCGCCAGGTCCAGCGCGGAGGTCGCGCAGCCGCTCAAGAGCAGCGTCGAGAGCATAGCCGCCTTACACTGGCGCATAATTTGTGGCTCCTTCCTCTGCCTGCCGTTGCGCGAGAACCTGCTCCAGGCTTTCCAGATGCGTTTCGATCAGCTGGCGCACCGGATGTTGGTCGCCCGTGAGCGCTTCCGGCGGCGGCAGAGCGCCGGAAGGGGGCGATTGGCCGTCAGTCTGCATTGGGGGGGGCTTCAGCGTGCCTAAACTGTCCGCCAGCCTGTCGAGCCGGTGGGCGATGTCCTCGCACAGGCTGGGCGCCTGGTTGGTGGTCAGCAACAGGGGGCCCTCAAGTGCTGCGATGTCGAGCGCTGTGCGGCGGCGCGCCCGCAGCCACGCCTCCGGCGGGCGGATCGAGGACGGCTCGTATTGCGCGACGCTGATGTCGTTCACGACGGCGCTCAGCGCGGCCTGCGCCTGGGTGGCGAGCGCCCGGCGCTCCGGCCAGCTCGCCGCTTTCACCATTCCGCTCAATTGCCGCAGCATCGAGACGATGGCGGGATCGATGCGTTTGACGACGCTGACTGGCCAGACATTCATGAACACCAGATAGACCACGAAATTACCAAACAGGATACCAATGATGCGGTCGCGCGCCACCGTCATGTCGAAGGCCGGTGTTGGCCCCTGCAAAACGCAGAGATAGAAGGCGAACGCCATCTGCAGCCCGGCATAGGCGATGCGCGGCCCGCCGGCGGCGATCCAGGCGGCGGGCAGGGTGAACAGGAAGACGACGATCATCAGCGCGCCGATTGAATCGAGGTTAGGCATAAGGAATACGATCGCGGCGAGGCCGGTACTCGCCCCCAGGACACAGCCGAGCAGGCGCAGGCTCAGCTTCTCGACAGTCTCCCCCGCCGTTCCCAGCGCCACGATGTAGCAGGTAATCAGGCAGGTATGGATCCCGCGCCAGTTGAGCGAGGTGTACACGATGTAGCAGAACATCGCCGCCAACGTGCCCTTGAGCGCGTAATAGACATGGTCGGGGTTGGTGAAGGCGTCAGGGCGGAAGAAACCGCTCTTCTTCTTCGGGGCCGCGGCGGTCGGAGGAGAAGGAGGCACGGCGAAATTGCCGAGGACTTCCTGAAATTCGTCAAAAATCGCCGCCGCGGATGGGGACAAGGCATCCTCCTCGGCGTCGTTCTCGAGCTTCACTTCGACCGGATAACCGCCGGCCTGGAAGATCGCCGCCATGCCCCCCAGTGTTTGGGCGATGATTTCCCGCCGCCGCTGAGGCAGCATCCGGTCCGGGTCGCGGTCGATCAGGTCGGTGAGCAGCAGGACCGGGGCGATGGAGTCCGTGGCCTGGCGCAAAGCGGCGAGATCCGCCGGTAGCGAACTCTTCTCCATGCCGGCTCGTTGCAGCCATTCCAGAATCCCCCCCGTGCCGGCCGCCGTGACGGCTTTGAACGAGCGCCTCGTGCGCGCCGTGGGATCGCGCAGCATGGCGGCGGCCAAGCCGAGACGTATCGCTAGCGCCCGCTGCGCCAGGCTGCGGGGCGCCGGCGCCATGACCAGATTGACCACGAGCGACATGCCAGCCGGGATGCCGACGAACAACCAGGTATAAAGCAGCGTGCGCGTGGCGGTTTCGCCGTCTGGCACGGTGGTCAGCAGGTCCAGCGCATAGATCACGATCAGCGCGACGATGTTCCCGACAGGCTGCAACTTCGACGACGACGACGCGAACAGCAGCATGAAGGAGAACACCACCATGGCGGCCACACGCCAGAGCGAGACATTGATCAGCAGTATCGACAGCGGAATCAGGAGGCCAATGGTCAAGGTGATGACGACGAGCATCGTCAGGCTCAGGACGACGCTGCTGGTGCGGTCGGGCTTGACGACGAAGAAGACGATATAGGTGGTCAGCGCTGGGTCGGGCGTCTGGTAGATTTCCGTGACCAGCATCGTCAGTATGCAAATCACGCCCACGCGGGCGGCGAACTCCAGCCGCCCGGGCGCCGGTGCGAGCAGGCGCAAAAAATCCTGCGCGCGCTCCCTGAGCATCAGTGGCACTCGGCACCGCGATTGATTTCCACAACCGAACTCGCCCCCAGCCGGGTGAGGTTCTGCGGCGGATTCTGCAGCACAATGCGGACGGGGAAGCGCTCCGCCACCCTGACCCAGTTCAAGGAACGTTCGACATAAGGCGCGCCAAGGGGGGTTTCCACCCGCTCCGTGCTGAACACGCCCCAGCCAATCCCCTGGACCACCCCTTTGATCGGCTGTGAGCGGTCGATCATCGAATAGACCGTCGCGCAGTCGCCAACGGCGATGTGCCGCACGCTCGTCTCCCTGAAATTGGCAACGGCAAACCACTCATCGGCATTGATAAGGGTGAACAGAATCTGCGCGGGCGCCACCATCTGGCCGGAGGAGACGGTGAGGCCGGTCACGAAGCCGTCATGCGTCGCGCGCACGGTGGTATCGCTGAGTGCGCGTTGGGCGATGGCGAGCGCCGCCTGGCGGGCCCGGACCGTCGCTTCCGTCGCCGCCAAAGTGTCAATGGCTTGCAGGGTGGCTTGTTGCTGCACCTGCGCCTGTGCCTGCGCGGTGGCGGCGTCGTGCTGCGCGACCTGAGCCTGGTCGAGTTGCTGCACCGGGACATACCCCTTGGCCGTGAGTGGGGTCAGGCGCTCGACGGTACGGGTCGCCAGCTCGTAATTGGCTGTGGCGCTGGCAACCTGCTTGGCGGCGATATCGGCGGCAGCGCGCTGCAGTGTTACCGCCCGCTGCTGCGTGGCGAGCTGCGCTTTCGCGAGGTCGAGATCGGCCTGGGTCTGCGCCACCACAAGCTGGTAGGGCACCGGGTCGATCTGGAACAGCACATCGCCCTTGGAGACGTGGGCGTTCTCCTCGACCGGAATCGAGATAACACGCCCGCCGACCACGGAGGCGACTTGAACGACGTCGGCATCGATTTCCGCGTCATCGGTCGAAGGAAAGACAGCGTTCCTGTGAGCAACATAGAGGCCGACCACGGCCGCGACGAGGATGATCGCGAGCGAGGCGAGCTTGGCGCGTTGGCCAGATTTGTGGATGCCGGCGGCTTTCATGCTCATTGTCCGAACCAGAGCAGCCAGACCAGCATCGCTCCGGTCAGCCCGATCGCAGTGCAGACAAACAGCTGGTAGGGCAGCACAGTCGCCAGCCCCAGCGAGATGAACGCCGCCCGCGCGCCGATGGCGATGAAGATGCCGATGACCACGCAGAACATCCAGGCCGGGAAATAGCTCCCGATCACCGTATAGGACGGCGCGCCAGCGGTCGCGCACCCGCTCAGAGGGGCCAGGGCCAATGGCCAAAAGGACCTTGAACTCAGATTGTCTCTCTTATGCTTCACAACTGAACCTCATGTGCGGATGATGCTTGGCGTTTCGCTGTCCGGCCAGTTTGTATCTACCAGCCCCAGGCTAAGCGCCCGCGAGACCGCCTGAGTCCGGCAGGCAACGCCAAGCTTGAAAAAAATGTTCTTGAGATGGGATTTCACCGTTTCCGGCGCGATGCTGAGGCACCGGGCGATGTCTTTGTTCGATTGACCCTTCACCAGCAAGGTCAGCACGCCCAGTTCACGCGGGCTCAAGGGGTCGGCGCTTTCCGGGGCGCTTGCCGGCCTCTGCAACGGCGTTTGCATGCCTTGGTGACGGCGCAACAGGCTGGCGACAAAATTCACCGCCTCGGCGGCGGCGCCACGGCGCTGCAACTCATCCTGGACCCGGGGCAGAAGCGGGATGATGCCGGGGGCGCTATCGTGGAAAGGCTGGATAATGCCGCTGGCCGCCGCCACCGGGATGGCGTCGCGAAGCAGCGCCGCCGCCTCGTCCGGTTCCTGGGCGCGGCACAGCTCGGCCGCCAGCCTGATGGCCAGGCGCAAAGCCTGATCATGCTCCTGCCTTGCCTTCGCCTCCTGCAACAGCTGGCGCAGAATTGCGGCGCTTTGCGGATGGTTTTTATGGGCCGACAGCCATTCGGCCCGGGCCATGGCGGCGTGGTCGTGGATTTCGGACCAGGCGCACCGGGTAGGCGCCGGATAGTCCAAAGCCAGCCGGTCCAGCTGATCCATGCCGGCCGTGGCCTGCGCGCTTCGTCCTTCGCTCAGATTAATCCGTACGCGCTCAAGCATGACACAGGCCACGAGCCGCCCCCAGTGCCGCGCCTTGCCCAGGCTCTCCGCCTGGTCCAGCAGCGCATAGGCGCGTTCGGTATTGCCGCGATGCACGGCCACGCGGACCAGAGCCGGATAGGCATGCAGCACGCATTCGGGCATGCCCGCAGCATCGATAACGCTGAGGCGGTCAATCACTAATGCTTCCGCTTCATCCAGGCGGCCCTGATCGTAGCGCAGCTGCGCCATGAAGCTGGCTTGCATGGCGGCGGCCACTGAGTTGGGGCCGGCATGATCCTCGGCCACTTGCATCGCATCGCGGAAGTACCGCGCCGCCGACGACGTCTGCAATTGCTGGTATTCCACCAACCCTTGCAGGCAGAGCCGGTAAACCGTGGCGATCACGTTGCGGCGGCGGTCTTCCCCCGAGGATGAAATCCAGGGCACGGCGTAGCAGCGGGCGAGGTTTCCCTGTTTCCAATATCCCGCCAGGGCGACATTGGCGGCGGCATTGCTGGTCCAGCGTCCGCTGCTGTTGCGGCGCAGGCTTTCCTCGGCCAGTTGCAGCGCGGCGGCGGTGTCATCGCGCAGCGCCAGGGCCACGGCGCGGATCGTCAGGCATTCGCAGCCGAGGGATTCAAATGCCCCGGGTTCCGCGTCGTTCAGTTCCTGCTCGATTTCGGTGGCCATTTGCAGCGCTTCATCAAAGCGTGTGGCCAGTGCCATGCCCCAGGCAATCGCCAGCCGGACCTTGACCTGCCGCTTCATCAGCGCCGCCGGCATCAGCCGCGCCCAGGACAGCAGCGTCATGAGCTCGCCACGCTTGAGCAGCGTCATGGCGCATTTTTCAATCCAGCCGATGGTCTGTTCCGTGTCGCCTACCGCGATGGCGTGTTGGATCGCATCCGTCCAAAGTTCGGCGTCCGCGTACCAGGCATAGGCGCGCCGGTGCAGCTCGGGGATTTCGCTCGCCAGCTCGGTCTCGAGTCTTTGCAAGAGAAAGCCGCGCAGCAGCGGATGGCAGCGGAACCATGTGCCGTTCTGGTCGAGCGGAATGAACAGCATTCTGCGCGTGGCGATGCTCTCCAGCAGATCTTGGCTGGCTTCAAAGCTGCTGACCGCCTGGCAAAGCGGCGCACAGAGCCGGTCAAGAACGGAAACGCGCAGCAGAAACCCGACCATGGTCTCGGGCAGGCCGTCCAGCATTTCGGCGATGTAGCTGCGGATTGGCCGGACCTTGGAGGACAAATCCCGGACATACTGGGCGAATTCCTGTCCGGACTGGGCGGAGGTGGTGGCGACGATCCTCAGCATCGCCGGCCAGCCCTCGGTTTTGGCGTGCAGTGTCCTGGTCTCGGCCTGACCGAGCCGGGCCGGGATCTCTTGCTCCAGGAACTGGTGCGTCTCGTCCAGGTCGAAGCGCAGATCAGCCCGGTCGATTTCCAGCAGCTGATTCTGCGCCCGCCAGCGCCCCAGCGGCAGCTCCGGCTCTGCCCGCGTGATCAGCACCAGATGCAGGTTGGAAGGTGCATGGCGCAGCAGGTACGCAACGCCCTCATGGATGTCCGTGTGGGTGAGGACGTGATAATCATCCAGAAACAGAAAGACATCGCCCTCCACCTCCGCCAGGCTGTTGATCAGCGAGCGGACGATGGTGTGGGGGCGGATGAGCTTGATCTCCTCCATCAGGTCGATCACGGGTTTGCCCAGGCCATTGCAGGCCGCGCGCAGCACATGCGCAATGTAGAACAGGAACTGCGTCGGCTCGTCATCCTCGGTGTCCAGCGACAGCCAGGCCACGGCGTAGCCTTGCGCCTGCAAACGCTCCGCCCAGGCGATGGCAAGGCTGGTTTTGCCGAAACCAGCGGCGCCTTTGATGATAGTCAGCCGGCGGGCTCGCGCCTGGCTGAGTTGGCCGAGGAGGCGCGGGCGGTCGATCAGACCAGGGGGCCGGCGTGGCCGTTGTGTCTTTGTCGTCAGGAACTGCGCTGGCATTCTATTCTTCATATCACCGGCATGGCTCAATGCACGACACCGGCGGCAGGATGCCTGCCTCCTTCCGCCAACATTGCTTCAGGGCGGTCTCTCCCCTGATTCGATAGCGCCAGAACCGGCACACGAACACAAAAGCATCCCTTCCTGCAGGGGGGCAGGCTTTGCATGTGCCCCCGTCACCCCTAATACGAGGGGGCTGATCCCCCATATGGGGGATATGACAGCAATGGTGCACAAATCAAGTTGGCGGCCAAGACGCGGCGGTGTTCTTTGCGATTGGAACCAAGCCAGCCAACGGAAAACCTGGGAAGGGAACGGAATGACAGAAAGCCAGACGGGCACAATGCTGCCGGCGCAGGGAAGCCCCCTGCTAATTGCCAGCCTGTTTCAGGCTGCGATGGCCACGGCCTCGACGCAGGAGATCGTTTACGCGGATCGTGGCCGCTACAGCTACAAGGTGTTTGGCGAGCGCGTGCACCGGCTTGCTGCGGCGCTGGCGGCTCTCGGTGTCCGTCCGGGCCAGACTGTGGGCGTGATGGACTGGGATACGCATCGCTATCTCGAATGTTTCTTCGCGGTGCCGATGATGGGGGCGGTGCTGCACACGATCAATGTGCGCCTGTCCGCCGAACAGATCCTCTACACCATCAATCACGCCGAGGATGACATCATCCTCGTGAACGGCGAATTCCTGCCCTTGGTGGAGCAGATGTGGGATCGCGTCGATCCGGGCAAGACCCTCGTTCTGCTCAACGATGCGGCTGAAACGCCGGCGACGAAACTGCCGGTTGCCGGCGAATACGAGGCGCTGCTGGCGCAGGCCGCGCCGGAATTCGAGTTTCCCATTCTCGACGAGACCAGCCGCGCCACCACCTTCTATACCACGGGCACCACCGGCCTGCCGAAGGGCGTGTATTTCAGTCACCGCCAGCTCGTGCTGCACACATTGGCGGGCAAGGGGGCGCTGGCGGGCAAGGGGCAGGGGCGGTTCAACGAGACCGATGTCTACATGCCGGTCACGCCGATGTTCCATGTTCACGCCTGGGGCATGCCGTATTTGGCGACGATGATGGGCGTCAAGCAGGTCTATCCCGGCCGCTATCACCCAGAGACGCTGCTCGACCTGATCCAGCGCGAGGGCGTGACCTTCTCGCACTGCGTGCCGACCATCCTGCAGATGATCCTGAACGGCGCCGAAAAGCGCGGGGCGCGGCTCGACGGCTGGACGGTGGTGATTGGCGGCGCGGCCCTGCCGCTGGCGCTGTGCAAGCAGGCGCTGGCCATGGGGATCGATGTATTCACCGGCTACGGCATGTCCGAAACCTGCCCGATCCTGACCGTGGCGCAGCTGCGCCACGGCATGGAGACCTTGCCCGCCGATATGCAGGCGGAGGTTCGCTGCAAAGCCGGGCGCGCCATTCCGCTGGTCCAGCTGCGCATCGTTGACCCCGAGATGAACGACGTCCCGCGTGACGGCGTGACGGCGGGAGAGATCGTCGTCCGCGCGCCGTGGCTGACTGAGGGGTACCTGAAGGACCCGGTCAATTCCCAGACCCTATGGGCGGGCGGCTGGCTGCACACCGGCGATATTGGCGTGATCGACACCGATGGCTACCTCAAAATCACCGATCGGCTGAAGGACGTCATCAAGTCCGGCGGCGAATGGATCTCTTCGATCGACGTGGAAGACCTGATCTTGCGCCATCCGGCGGTGGCCGAAGTGGCGGTGATCGGCGTGCCCGACCCGAAATGGAGCGAGCGCCCGCTGGCGATCATCGTGCTCCGGCCCGGCCAGGAGGCCGAGGCTGACGAGATCAGGCTGCATTTGCAGGCTTTTGTTGCCAAGGGGCTGATTTCCGCCTTCGCGGTGCCGCAGAATGTGAAATTTGTTGATCATCTGCCGCGAACCAGTGTCGGCAAGCTCAACAAACGCACTCTGCGCGAAGATTTCACTGCCTGATACGACTTTACAACTAAGGAACCCGATATGACCGACTACATCGCGCCACTTCGCGACATCCGCTTCGCCCTGACCGAACTGGCCGGGCTGAACGACGTTCTGGCCCTGCCCGATTTCGCCGAGGCCACGCCCGACCTCGCCGATGCCGTGCTGGAGGAGGCCGCCAAGTTCGCCGGCGCGGTGCTCTCGCCGATCAACGACAGCGGCGACAAGACCGGCGCCAAGCTCACCGCGCAGGGCGTGGTGGCGGCTGAGGGCTTCGGCGCCGCCTACCAGCAATTCGTGGAGAATGGCTGGGCCTCGATGACCGGCGACCCGACATTCGGCGGCCAGGGCCTGCCCAACGTGCTGGGTGCCGCAGCCTCCGAGATGTGGAACGCCGCCAATCTGGCCTTCGCGCTGTGCCCGCTGCTCACCACCGGCGCCGTGGAGGCCATCCGCGCCCACGGCTCGGAAGAGCTGAAGGCCAAGTACTTGCCGAAGATGATCAGCGGCGAGTGGACCGGCACGATGAACCTGACCGAGCCGCAGGCCGGTTCCGACCTCGCGGCCGTGCGCACCCGCGCCGTGCCGGATGGCGACCACTACCGCATCTTCGGCACGAAGATCTTCATCACCTGGGGCGACCACGACATGACGGACAACGTCATCCATCTGGTCCTCGCCCGCCTGCCGGACGCGCCCGAGGGCGTAAAGGGCATCAGCCTGTTCCTGGTGCCGAAGTTCCTGGTCAACGCGGATGGCAGCCTGGGCGCCCGCACCGACGCCCACTGCACGGCGCTGGAGCACAAGCTCGGCATCCATGCCAGCCCGACCTGCGTAATGACCTTCGGTGAAGCCGATGGCGCCATCGGCTACCTGGTGGGCGAGGTCAACAAGGGCCTCAACCACATGTTCACCATGATGAACGAGGCGCGCCAGAAGGTCGGCCTGCAGGGTCTCGCCATTTCCGAGCGCGCCTATCAGGCGGCGCGCGACTACGCCAAGGAGCGCATCCAGGGCCGCGTCGTGGGCCAGGCGCCGGGCGAGAAGCTGCCCATCATCCACCACCCGGATGTGAAGCGCGTGCTGCTGACCATGAAGAGCCAGATCGAGGCGATGCGCGCCCTGGCCCTGCTGGTCTCGGCCGATGTGGATTTCGCCCACCACCACCCGGACGCCGCCAAGCGCGCCCGTCACCAGTCCCGTGTGGAGCTGCTGACGCCGGTGCTCAAGGGCTGGTGCACGGAGCTGGGCGTGGAGATCACCTCGCTGGGCATCCAGGTGCATGGCGGCATGGGCTTCATCGAGGAAACCGGCGCCGCCCAGCACCTGCGCGACTCGCGCATCCTGCCGATCTATGAGGGCACCACCGGCATCCAGGCTGCCGACCTCGCCGCGCGCAAGCTGCCCATGCAGCAGGGCGCGGTGATGGTCGAGCTGATCACCGACATCCGCGCTGTCGCCAAGGCGGTTGAGGCCGTGGAAGGTCCGGCGTTCGCCACCATCGCCCAGCACCTCATCACTGGCGTGGACGCGTTGGAACAGGCCAGCACCTGGATGCTGCAGACGCTCGCCCGCGATCCGGCGACGGCTCTGGCTTCCTCGGTCAACTATATGATGCTGGCCGGCTATGTCAGCGGCGGCTGGCTGATGGCCCGCGCCGCCCTGGCCGCCAACGCTGCCCTCAAGGAGCATCCGGCGGATGAGTTCTTCAAGGCGAAGATCACCACCGCCGCGTTCTACGCCGAGCAGATCCTGACCAAGGCCACTGCCCTGCTGGCCACGGTGCAGGCTGGCAGCTCGTACGCCCCGGAACTGCCGGTGGAGCAGTTCTGACACTGAAGCGGCTTTATCCAAACGATAAAGCCGCGAGACAAGGCTGAGCGTATTTTCAGCCCAGTACTTATCGGTTCTGCCGGCAAAAACCGGCAGAACCATCGCTTCCCAATTCCTTGCCGGGTGGGGCAAGTCCACTGCCCGCGGTGTCGATCCCGCCATCTGGCAGACCTGAATTTTTGGCGGCTCCAAAAAACAGGCAGATTGCAAGAGCCCTCTCTTCCCGCACGTTCTTCTTTTTCACCGGAGTGTTTCCATGAAATCCGTCGTCATCGCCGGCTATGCCCGCTCGCCGTTCACGCTTGCCAAGAAAGGTGAGCTCGCCCGCGTTCGCCCGGACGATCTCGCGGCTGAAGTGGTGCGTGGTCTGATCAGCCGCACCGATGTCGCGCCAGGCGACGTCGAGGATCTCATTCTCGGTTGCGCCTTTCCCGAGGGCGAGCAGGGCTTCAACCTCGCCCGGCTGCTGGTGCTGATGGCCGGTCTGCCGATCAGCGTCGCGGGCACCACCGTCAACCGCTTCTGCGGCTCTTCGATGCAGTCCATCCATTTCGCCGCGGGGCAGATACAGCTCGGTGCTGGTGAGGTGTTCATCTGTGCAGGCGTGGAGAGCATGAGCCGCGTGCCGATGATGGGCTTCAACCCGATGCCGAACGCCAAGCTGCATGCGAAGCAGCCCGGCGCCTATATGGGCATGGGCGAGACCGCCGAGAATGTCGCCCGCCGCTGGGGCATCTCGCGCGAGCAGCAGGAGGCGTTCGCCGTGCGCAGCCATGGGCTCGCCGCCGCGGCGCAGGCCAAGGGGCTGTTCGATGACGAGATCGTGCCGATTGGCGCGGTGACGCGCGA
>DATIWS010000106.1:0-4285 GCA_035519275.1 Acidocella sp.
GTGGGTGAGGCGCATGCGCGTATCGGGCTTGAGCCGCGCTGGTATATCAGCGGCTACACCATCGTGCTGGAGCATATGCTCAACGCCATAACCGCCGCGCGCTGGCCGAAATCCCTCTTCGGCCGCACGCGCCCCGGCCAAGTCCAACTGGCGGAAGAAATCTCCGCCCTGGTCAAGGCCACGTTCCTCGATATGGAAATCGCGATCTCGGTCTATCTCAAAGCGTTCGAGACCCGGCGCACCGCGACGGAAGAGCGCATGGCCAGCACCGCGGATAACGTGATCAGCACCATGGGCGAGGCAATGCACGCTTTGGCCACCGGGGATCTCACCCACCGCATCGGCGACAATCTCCCGCCCGAATACGTGCAGCTACGGCAGGACTTCAACAACGCGATGGACCGGCTCGGCGGCACGCTGGCCAGCATCCAGGAAACGTCGCGGGCCATCGACACCAGCATCGGCGAAGTTGCCGCCGCGGCGGATGACATGTCCCGCCGGACCGAAGGCCAGGCCGCCAGCCTGGAGCAAAGCACCGCAGCGCTGAACGAGCTAACTGCGGCCGTGCGGCAGACCGCCGAGGGCGCCGCGCAGGTGAGCAACGCGGTAAAAGCCGCCGATGCCGGCGCGGCCGAATCGCGCGGCGTGGTGACCGAGGCCGGCGCGGCGATGGGGCAGATCGAGACCTCCTCGCGCGAGATCGGCAATATCATCGGGTTAATTGATGAGATCGCCTTCCAGACAAATCTCCTGGCGCTCAATGCGGGGGTGGAGGCCGCGCGCGCGGGCGATGCCGGGCGGGGCTTCGCCGTCGTCGCCTCCGAGGTGCGGGCCCTGGCGCAACGCTCGGCCGATGCCGCCAAGGCGATCAAAACGCTCATCTCCACCTCCGGTCAGCAGGTCGAGCAGGGGGTGGAGCTGGTGCGGCGCAGCGGCCAGTCGCTGCAGGGCATCGGCACCAATGTCGCCGAGATCGACGGGCTGGTTTCCGCCATCGCCGGCAATGCGCGCCAGCAATCGGCGGGGCTCACTCAGGTGAACGAGGCAATGGCCCAGATGAGCCATGCGGTGCAGCAGAACGCCGCCATGGTCGAGGAGACCAACGCCTCAATGCACTCGCTGCGCCACGAGATCGACGTGCTCAACCGCGCCATCTCCGCCTTCAAACTGGCGCGCTCGCCAGGTGACCAGCGAGCCCCGGCGCAAGCCGCCGCCCGGGTGCGCGAGCTGGTGGGCTAGTCGCGCCCCGTGTTGGGCCGGTAGGCGGTGGCGAATTGCCGGATCGCGTCCTCGATTTCGGCCTCGGACAGCAATACCGGCCCGCCCGCTGCCAGCGAGAGCAGATATTGCTGCGCCAGCACCTCAAGCTCGGTAGCGGCGGCCAGCGCGGCGGCCACATCCCGCCCGGTGGCGATGCCGCCATGGTTCTCCATCAGGCAGGCGGTGCGGCCTTCCAGCGCCCTGAGCACATTGGCGGAAAGCTCCGCCGTGCCAAACAGCGCATAGGCCGCGCAGCGCAACGGCGCCCCGCCGAACCGGGCGATCATGTAGTGGCACGCCGGGATCTCCCGCCGCGCCATGGCCAGCGCCGTGGTGTAGGGCGCGTGGTGATGCACGACACCACCCACTTCCGGCCTGGCGAGGTAGATATCCAGATGGAACCGCCATTCCGATGACGGGCGGTACCGGCCCTCGAAGGAGCCATCCGGCTTGAGCAGCGGGATCATCTCCGGGGTCAGGCTCTCATAGGGCGTGGCGGAGGGGGTGATGAGAATCCCCTCCTCCGTGCGCAGGGACACATTGCCCGAGGTGCCAGCGGAAAGGCCGCGTGCTGACATCTCCCGCGCCGCTTCGATGAGGTTTTCCCGAGGCCCTGTCATATCACTCAGCCGCGGCGAAATGCAGGTCAGGCGAGACGCCGACCGAACTGCCATCCCAGCTCAGGGCAAGCGACGCCTTCTGCACCGAGGCGCTGGCGAAGTTCTTCGCCTTGCAGGCGGCATCCGCCATGGCAGCGGGCACATAGTCCACCTGCGCCGTGGCGAAGCTGCCGCCGCGCGCCAGCGAGTCGATGCCCAGCAGCACCGCCTGATCCGCCGACTTGCGCTGCCCGCAATTGGCATTCGGGTCCATGGTCTCACGCAGATCGCTGGCCTTCAACACGGGCGAGAGGTTGAGCTGGCCACCGGAGGGAACAGAGACGAGGAAGAGGGTGGTGTCCGTCTCGCCCTGGCCGGTAAAGCCGGAAAGGCAGAGGAAGCGCGCCCGCCCCTGCGGGTTGAGCGAGAGGCAGTGCTCCATCGCCCCGCCCGGATACCAGCGGGAGAGTGTCCAGCCATTGCCCTGGCGGTGGAACAGGATTCCGCCGCCGAAATTGCTGGCATGCGGCTCGAAGCTGCCCCGATACGACACATAAGCCTCGTCTGCATCGGCGCCAGTGAGATGGCCGTAGATGACACTGGTGAACGTGATTCCCAGCCCCGTGCCGGCGCCGCCGTAATCCTGGCTCGGATAGCCCGGCAGGCTTTGGCAGCCATGGGCATAACCGCCCGCCCCCGCCCCGGCGCCGCCGCACACCAACGGCAGAAACGCCGCCTGTTCATCTCCGGTGAGCGCACGCGTGTCGAAATTCACCGCCACGCCCTGCTGGGCCTGGGGTTGCCCGGCATGCCGGGGCCAGAGCTTGTACGCCCCGACGCCAATGACGAGCAGGAGCAGAAGCAAAACGGCAGAGCGCTGCATGGGACCTCCGTGGTACGATTCATAGGCATTTGCCCTTTTTCGAAAGCCGGGTAAATATCGCCACAATCTAAGGTTTTGGCGGAGACGGAACATTATCCATAGGCGTGTCCTGCTCCTCGGCACGTTGGGTGCGCTCGGCGGCTGCGCCTCGCTTCGGGCGCCGGGCTCCAACCTGCCGCCGCTGCCTCCATTGCCGCCCGGCCCTTACCGGCTCGGCCCCGGGGATGGGCTGGTCTTACGCATCTACAACCAGCCGCAACTCTCCGGCGCGTATATTGTGGATGACAGCGGCAATATCAGCCTGCCTCTGCTCGGGCTCGTCCGCGCCCAGGGCCGCAGCACGGACGAACTGTCCGCCGCCATCACCGCCGCGCTGCAAAGCGGCGGGCTGATTCTGCACCCGAGTGTGGCGGTAGAGGTTTCCACGTATCGGCCCTTCTACATACTGGGCGAGGCGAACACCCCCGGTCAGTATCCATTCCGGCCAGGAATGACGGCCCTGACCGCGATTTCAATCGCCGGAGGGTTCACGTACCGGGCGTGCCAAGATTATGTCGGGGTGACGCGCAATACGGGCAGCACTCCTGCCCAGTATCGCGCCCCACTTTTTGCACTGGCGCAACCTGGCGATGTCATCACGGTTTTTGAGCGGCGGTTCTAGCCCATCGCCTCCAGCGCGCCGAGGGATTCGGGCAGGATCTGCCCTCCATCCACGGTGATGGTCTGGCCGGTGATGTAGGCGGCTTCCTCGGAGGCCAGGAACAGCGCGGCATTGGCGATATCCTCCGGCGTGCCGAGGCGCTTCAGCGGGATCGAGGCTTCCATCGCCGCGATATAGTCCGGCCCGTTGCCCTCCAGCCCCTCGGTGAGGATATTGCCCGGCAGCACCGCGTTCACGGTGATGTTGCGCGGCGCCAGCTCGATGGCGGCGGTGCGCATGAAGCCGAGCTGCCCGGCCTTGGAGGCGCCGTAATGCGCCCAACCGGGATAGCCGGTAATCGGCCCGGTGATGGAGGACGTAAGGATGATCCGCCCGCTCCCCGCCTTGGTCATAGCGGGCAGCACGGCGGAGACGGAGAGGAAGGCGCTGCGCAGATTGGTGTTGATGACATGGTCGAATTCCGCCGGGGTCATCTCGGACAGCTTCGCCGCAGGGAAGATACCGGCATTGGCGCAGAGAATATCGATGCCGCCAAACTTCTGCACCGCCGCCTCGGCCATCGCCGCGCAGCCCTCGGGCGTGGACACATCCGCCGCCAACCCCGCCGCACGCGGGCCGATAGCCGCCGCCACCTTGTCGGCATCCGCCTGGCTGCGGGAGACGGCGAGCACGTTGATGCCCGCGCGCCCAAAGCGCAGCGCGATGCCGCGCCCGATTCCCCGGCTGGCCCCGGTGACGATAACGGTTTTACCTTGCAACGATTTCAGCATAGGAACTCCTGAGGCTGTGCGGCCTGCGCAAAATGTGGTAACTCCAACATCAATATGATGCAGGCCCAACACCCACAATCAAGCGGAATTTGCGGAGCCGGAGACGCATGAG
>DATIWS010000107.1:0-3664 GCA_035519275.1 Acidocella sp.
GGTCCGAAACGGACCGGTTTAATCCCCACACGGTCGGTAGGCCGCGATTTCCAATCACTGGCCGCCAACCGCCGACACGACACCCTCCACGACTCCGCGGATTGCACCGTATCGACAAGTTACAAGCAGATTCCGTGCCAACAATGCAGCCAAAAATGAGATCCATGTAAGGTCAAATAGTTAGCTGGGGATTTGGACCCGTCCGACGCCTGATTTTAGCTAGCAGAACCTTGTCGAATGTGTGCTGTGTCACACCTTTATCACGGCAAGCGCTCGTTAATGTCAGTTCGGACTTGAAGACGGCTGATACATGAATTAACCCATTGATATAAAGTATTTTTACCTATCAGGCCCAGCGGTGAAAGGCGAATCGGCATGTAACGTTCCTGTACACAGTTCGCTGGACCAAAGCTCGGATTTCGGGTGTTTTTTTCATTCTTTCAATGGGATACGTCCACAACGGCAATGTGTACGGATTCTTAACAGACGTTAATGAATCGGTTAGCTCGAGGAAATCTCAGCTTATTTCTTTCGAGGCGCGCTGACCCTTGGGCCATATGATCACTTCGGCCGGTTTCTAACTAAGTCGGCGAAATCGCCAAGCTCATCGATCCGTGGCATGCCTATCGGCCGGGCGAAGTCTGCCCAACAACCCGCCTCGTGTTCCCAACACGCCGTCGACGCCACCCCGCCTTAGCGGGGTTTCTTTTGGAATAAACAGCTCATCGCGGGCGTTAGGACTTCATCAGTAGCGTTGATGGCACTCGCAGTGCCCGGGCAAGCTTCGTTTTGGATTGCCAATGAGCGGGATTTCGAGCCGTGCGCAGGATAAACTCCGGGCGCTCCTGGTCTGCAACCAAGACGGTACAGGCACGAGTTCACTTGTCTATGCCGACGCCTGCGCCACTTGGTTTGCCGGTCTCATGGAAGAAGAGCGCAGGATAGCCGATCAGGCGATCACGGCTCACTCCGGCGGCGACAAAGCGCGCGCCGAGCTGTTGGCGGGAAAGCTTCCGCGCGCGCCGAAGCCTGTTACCTGAGCCGGCAGCCGGCAGCTGGCAGCCCCTTTGCTGGAGCGGGCGGAAGGAATCGAACCCCCACCTGGAGCTTGGAAAGCCCCCGCTCTGCCATTGAGCTACACCCGCGTCCGCCGGAGCATATAGCGGTCGCCCGACTAAGGCCCTGTTAACGGTGGAGTGCATCCTGGATCAAGATGCTTACGTCAACCTGACATTAGGGTTAACAGCAACGGATACGATCCTATCGACGAGAATCGCCGCAAATTAATCGAAATTCGTAGCGAGATCTTTACGTCTGATTGACACTGTAACACTGCGAAAGGGCAGCCCGCTCTTACTATCTGCGGTGCGGCACCAGCCCATGTGCGTGTCGGATGGCCAACGGAGGGCCAACAACTATGAAAGAAAGCTGCCTCCCCATCTTGATCGGCTTTGTGGCGTGGGCCGAGTTGATGTGCGTGATTTTGCTTCGGACGTGAGCGATGCGGTGGCCAATTGCGGGAACACCCGTTTCAACGCGGCTGGGACCTAAAAGAAAAGCCCCACCAAGGGACGGCGGGGCTGAGTGCGTGATTGGAGACGCGCGGCCGCTCCTGAGCAGACCCCGTGTCACGGCGGCCGGGTGTGGACCGCCACCGTAAGTTTACGCAAATGCCTTGGTGTGGCCAATGCTGTAAGGCCGCCGGTTTACAGTTGAGATTTCGCAAGAGCAGGACTGGCTTGCTGGCCCTCAGGCAGCGGAAACACGAAGCCTCGCCACCGGCGGGGCTCCAAGGAAGTTTCGACGATAAGTAAATATCATTATAGCGAGACGAGGCCAGTACCGGCAGCCTTCGCCTCAACCGAATGGCGCCTCTCGGACACGCCGCCACACCCATGGCGATACGAATCGGCCGCGCCAGATGCCGCGTTTTGCAATTCGCGCCGCCGCCTCCTCCCCAACATAGTCTGTCGAATAGTGCCGATAGGCGAGCGCCCAGCCTTGCGACACCAACCAGGCGTTGAGATCCTCGCCGCCGACGCGGCAGACGGCGACGATCTGGCCGTAGCGATCAGTGTCGCGCGGCTCGCAAATCACTGTTTGTTGCCGAATGTGATCGGCGAGAGCGAGGGCCGCCTGCTGACCGCAGCGGTAAGCGCGTCCGTCAGCAGCTTCGCAGTGCTGCCCGACTTCCGGGGCGTCGATGCCGAACAGCCGAATGCGCTGGCCGTGGATCTCGATAACGTCGCCTTCAACGACGGTTGCGCGACCAGCCAAATTGATGCCGCCCGCCGCAGTCGCAGTCAGTACGATGACTACAGCAAGCAGTAGGCGGCAAAGCATATGCTGGAACATTCCAACGGCAGAGAAACCCTGCGCCTACCGTGACCCTGCTGCTGCATGGCGTCCATTGGCCTTTAGCCCAATTGTCTCTGCGGTCAGCTCGTCGCCGGCTACTTCTACGAGATATTTCGACGCACTTCATCCAGTCAATGACACGCGCCGCCGGCGAAGTCCTAAACTTGCTGGAAAATCGGTTGGGGTGGTCCCTCGCCTGATTCGGCGAATCAGGGGAGGCTTGGTTTGGGAACGAAACCTCAAACGAAGGAGCACCCCGATGGAGAGAATACCTGCATCCGAGCGGACACGCGAGCAGTTGAAAGCGCTGATGGAAGGGCGGCGGGAAGCGACGACCGAACGATCGGAGCTGGTCCGATTGGCCGCGCAACTGATCATCGAGGAGGCCTTGGAGAAGGAAGCGACCGAGGCGTTGGGCCGCGGCTATTACGAGCATGGCGCTGCGGCGGGGCGTGGGTATCGCACCGGCTACCGCACGGGCCGGCTGAAGACGGCGGAAGGGGCGATCGAGTATGGCATGCCGCAGCTGGCCGACCGCGCCGAGCCCTTTCGCTCGCGCATTGGCGAGCTGGTGCGGGGGCGGACGGAGGAGCTGGAATCGTTGGCAGTGGAGATGTTCGTGCGAGGCTTGAGCGTGCGGGACATCGAAGCGGCCTTCACCGACGACCAGGGGCGCCTGTTGCTCAGCAAGACGGCGGTGAGCGAACTCAGCGAGCGGCTGTGGCAGACTACGAGGCGTTCGCGAGCCGGGATCCGTCGGAGTTCGAGCTCCTGTACCTGTCCGTCGACGGGATTGCCGAGCGGCTGCATCTGGGGCAACCGCGCGAGGCGGTGCTGGCGGGCTGGGGCATGCTGGCCGATGGCAAGAAGGTGCTGTTGCACCTGGCGCCGGGCACCAAGGAAGACACCGCGAGCTGCAGAATTCTACCAGGACATGCGGCGGCGCGGGCTCAAGGATCCGCTGCTGGCCGTCACCGCCTGATCCGGGCGCCCGAGGAATGCCTGCCGCGCACGGCCCGCCAACGCTGCTTGGCGCACAAGGTGCGCAACCTGCAGAGCAAAGTGCCGGAGCCGCTGTGGCCGGAGTTCAAGGCTTGCGCCCTGGCCTGCTACCAGGCAGCCGCGCCGGCGCTCTCGCGCCTGCTGCGCGATGAGGTCGTCACTGCCTATGGCCGCGAGTTGGCGAGCGCGGTCGCCTGCTTCCAGGACGACTTCGAGGCCTGCATCGCGCACCTCAAGTTCCCGCTGGCGCACCGCCGCGCGATCCGCACCACCAACCTGCTCGAGCGCTTGTTCGGCGAGGAGC
>DATIWS010000108.1:0-2277 GCA_035519275.1 Acidocella sp.
CGGACAGCCGCCGGCGAACTGGCCGATGAGCGGCATCTTCTCCGACACCGCCACCATTATCTTCGACCATCAGCTGCTGGCCGTGCTCGCCACGGTCGCCATCCTCGCCGTCACGGTGCAGACCATCCGCCATGAGCCACCCGCCCCGGTGCGTGACGCGGCGGCGCTGATCGGGCTGCTGGTGATCCTGCAATTCGTGCTCGGCGTGACGGCGCTGGTCTCGAAGATGATAGATATCGGCGTGGTCCATCAGATGAATGCGGTGCTGCTGCTGGGAGCGCTGCTCAACCTGCTGCACCGCCTGCGCGGGGCGACGGCATGAAGGCTGACAGGGGGCTCGGGAATTGGGTCCTGATCCTCGCCTGCATGGTCTTCGGCATGACCATCGGCGGCGGGCATGCGCGCACCATTGGCGCCGGGTTCAGCATCCAGGTCTGGCGGCCTTTTACCGGCTTCATCCCGCCGCATAGCGCGGGGGACTGGGCGTATCTGTTCGGCCTGTTCCAGAAGACCGCGCTCTACCAGTCCCACCCGATCGGCCTGGACGACTACAAGGCGCTGTTCTGGCCGATGTTCCTCGACCGCTGCTGGGGGCGGCTGATGGCGCTGGCGCTCCTCATTCCCTTCACGGTGTTCCTCATCCAGGGGCGGCTGCGCGGCAGGCGCGCGCTGTGGATGGGTTTCATCTTCCTGTGCGGCGCGGGGCAGGCCACTTTTGGCTGGTACATGGTGCAGACCGGTATGAAGCCGGGCGTTACCTCTCCCCCGCCCCTCTGGGCCGGGCCGCATCTGGCCTCCGCCATGCTGATCTTTGCGCTCCTGGTCTGGACCGGGCTGACCTTCCGCACGCCTGAGCCCGTGCCGGTGGCGGGTGCTGCGCATCTGCGGCGCTGGGCCACAGCGAGCGTGGCGCTGGTCTGGTGCACGATGGGGTTTGGCGCGCTGGTCGCCACCTCCAACGCCATCACCGTGTTCAACACCTTCCCCACCATGGATGGCGCCTGGGTGCCGCCGGGGATGTTCGACCTGCACCCGGCGCTGCTGAACTTCGTCCAGAACAAGGGGACAGTGCAGTTCTGCCACCGGCTGCTGGCCACGGTGACGGCGCTGACGGTGCTGACCACGGCGGTGATGGGCCTGCGGATGAAGCTGAGCCCGGCCCTGCGTGATAATTTTCTGCTGCTCGCCGGGCTGGTGGCGTTGCAATACCTGCTGGGCATGACCACCATCGTGTTGGGCAATGTGCAGCTCGGCTATGCGCACGAGTTGAATGCCGTGCTGATGTTTGCCACCGCGATCGCCGCGCGGCACAAGCTGCGCGGTGCGTTGCCGGTGAATTTGCCGCAGCCACTGCCCGTCGCGGCGGAATAAGGAGACGATAGACATGACCGAGGCTTTGCAGACCGCCAGCACGCTGTTCCATGGTGTTGAGGGTCTCGACCCGGAACAGGCCGTCCGGCTCATCACCCCGGCGCTGGATGGCACCGATGATGGCGAGCTGTTCCTGGAATACCGGGAGTCCGAGTCCGTCTCGCTCGATGACGGGCGCATCCGTGCCGCCAGCTTCGATACGCGCCGCGGCTTCGGCCTGCGCGCCGTGCTGGGGGAGGCGGCGTATTTCGCCCATGCCGGGGAGATTTCTGAGGCCGCTTTGGCCCGCGCTGCTGAGACCATCCGTGCCGCCAAGGCCCGGGAACATTCGCTAACTGCCGCTGGTCCGGCGTTGGCTTCCAAGCCCCTCTATGCCGGGCTGAACCCGCTGGCCGAGGCGCCGTTCGCCGCCCGCGCCGAGTTGCTGCAACAAATCGATGCTTTCGCCCGTGCCGCCGATCCGCGCGTGGTGCAGGTGATGGCGAGCATCGCCGGGGAATGGCAGGTGATCGAGATCATCCGCGCCGATGGCTCCCGGGTGGCGGATCTGCGCCCGCTGGTGCGGCTCAATGTCTCGGTGGTGATGGAGCAGAACGGCCGCCGCGAGTCCGGTGGGCATGGCGCGGGCGGGCGCACCGGTTATGGGCCTGTCGTCGCGCCGGAGTTCTGGCAGGCGGCGGTGCGCGAGGCGATCCGCCAGGCGGAGGTGAATCTGGAGAGCATCCCCGCCCCGGCGGGCGAGATGGAAGTGGTGTTGGGGCCGGGCTGGCCGGGTATTCTGCTGCACGAGGCGATTGGCCACGGGCTTGAGGGGGATTTCAACCGTAAGCAGACTTCAGCCTTTGCCGGGTTGATGGGCAGCCGTGTCGCCGCGAAGGGCGTTACCGTGGTCGATGACGGCACCAT
>DATIWS010000109.1:0-6050 GCA_035519275.1 Acidocella sp.
GCCGTTGGGGCCGAGCAGGCCAAAGATCTCGCCCCGGGCGATGGAGAAGCTGACATCATTCACCGCCACGAAATCGCCGAAGCGGCGGATCAGGTGCCTCACCTCGATCACCGCGCCGCTTGGGCGCGTCGCGGCAGGGGCGGGTGGCGGAGACGCGGGCTGGGGCGGGGTTGCGGCCAGCAGCCGGTCGATGAATCCGTCCTCGAAGCGTGGCGGCACCAGCCGGGTCTCGCTACCGCCGAGCAGAGACGCATCGGGGGGCGCAGCACCGGGGGCCAGCACGAGGCGCAGGCTGTCCCCCTGCACCAGCGCGTCCAGAACCCCTGGCAGGGTTTTCGCCACCGCTACGGCGCGGCGGCGCTGGGCGGCGGGCAGCGTCACCCGGCACACGCGCCCCGCGAGCGGCGCCAGAAAATCCGCGGGCGGCGCGGCGGAGAGCAACCTGCCCTCGTGCAGCAGCAGCACGGCGGCGCAGCGCTCGGCTTCATCCAGATACGAGGTCGCCCAGACCACGCCCATGTCCGTCCCGGAATCCCTCGCCTCCGCCATCATGCGCTCGACGATGCGCCACAGCTCCCGGCGCGAGGCCGGGTCCACGCCCACCGAGGGTTCATCGAGCAGCAGCAGCCTGGGCCGGGCGAGCAGCGCGCAGGCGAGGCCCAGCTTCTGTTTCATGCCGCCGGAGAGCGCCCCGGCCTGGCGCGCGGTGAACGGGGCGAGGCCGGTGAACGCCAGCAGCATCTTGCCGCGCTCCTCCCGCGCGGCGTCCCGCAGGCTGTGCAGGTCGGCGAACAGGGAGAGGTTCTCGCCGACGGTAAGATCCTCGTACAAGCCGAACCGCTGCGGCATGTAGCCGATGAACGGATGCGCCGCGGCGGCATCGGTCGCCATATCGTGCCCCAGCACCTCCACCCGCCCCGCCGATGGGCGCAGCAGCCCGGCCAGATGCCGCAGTAGCGTGGTCTTGCCCGCGCCGTCCGGCCCCACCACGCCCGTGATCACCCCTGGCGCGATCCCGGCGGTGATGGCGTCGAGCGCCTTGGTGCTGCCGGTCTTGCTGGTGAAGACATGGCTCAGCCCCTCGGCGCGGGCGAGTGGGGTCATGGCAGCGTCACGGTCACTGGCATGCCCTGGCGCAGGCCATCATCGGCGTCCGTCACCCGCACGCGGAAGCGGTAGACGAGCTGCGTGCGCAGATCGGGCGTCTCCACCGTCTTCGGCGTGAATTCCGCCATCGGCGACACGTAGCCAATCACGCCGTGATAGGTTTTGCTGCCCGGCGTGTCTCCAGTGATGGTGACTTTCGTGCCCGGGGCGACGCGCCCCAGCATGGTCTCCGGCGCGAAGGCGCGCACCCAGGTCTCCGCCGTGTTGGCGATAGAGTACACGGTATTGGAGGGCAGCACGACCGTGCCTGGCTCGATCACACGGGTCATGACCACGCCATCCACCGGCGAGTAGAGTTTCGTGTGGCTCTCCTCCGTCTGCGCCAGTGCCACCTGGGCCTCGGCCTCCTGGTACTGGGCGCGGGCGGCGTCGATCTCCTGCTTGCGCGGGCCGTTGATCAGCTCGGTGAGCTGGGCCTGGGCGCCATCCACCTGGGCCTGGGCGGAATCCAGCGCCATGCGCGCGTCATCCAGCGTCTGCTGCGGAGTGGCGCCGCGCCCAACCAGCACCTGCTGACGGATATAGGACACCTTGGCATGCGCCAGCTGCGCCTGCGCCGAGGCCAGGGCGGCCCGGGCGTGGTCTATATCCTCGTAGCGCGAGCCGGCGAGCAGCAGGTCCAACTGAGCCCTGGCCGCGTCGCGTCTGGCCTCGGAAAGCGCGAGGGCATTGGCGTAGGTGGCATCGTCCAGCGTGGCCAGGAGCTGCCCGGCCTTCACCTTGTCGCCCTCCTGGTTGGGCATCTGCATCACCCGCCCCTCGGCGTTGAAGGCAAGATCGACCTGGCGGATCTCGACATCGCCATAGAGCCTCCGGGTCTCGCCGCCGGGGGCCAGCAGCCACCAGCCGAGCACGGCGGCCGCGGCTGCGCTGGCAGCCAGCAAAACGGGCTTACGCTTCAGCTTCATGGAGTATGCCTCCTGGCCTTCCGGATAACCGGACCACTCAGGCCGTACATTGACCATAATCAAAGGCTTTAGCCAGGGGCGCTTGACGGCAACGGCCCTTGCGTGCCTCCCTCCCGCCCATGCCTACCAAGCCCGCCGCGCGCTGATGCCCACCCCCCTGCCCCTGTTGACCGATGCGCCGGACTGGCGGGAATGCCCGCATTGCGGACAGTTCTGCCATGTGGGGCCGCGCCGCCCCGGCATGGTGGCGGAATGCTCGCGCTGTGGCGAACCGCTATGGCGGATGCGCCATGCAGATATCAGCTTTCCCCTCGCCTGCGCGACGGCGGCGCTGCTGTTCTACCTGTTCGCGCTGGCGGCGCCGTTCCTGGAGATCCAGGCGTATGGCCGCTTCTCCCTGGCGCGGCTGGATACCGGCCCGGCGCAGCTGCTGGCCCAAGGCTGGGGGCTGGTGGCGGCGCTGGTGTTTGCCGTCACCATGCTCGCCCCCGCGGCCAAGCTCGCCATCCTGCTGCTCACCCTGGGCGGGCATCGTGTCCTGCCGCCGCGCCTGTTGAAGACGCTGTTCCGCTGGTACGTGCCGCTTTCGCCCTGGGCGATGATCGACGTGTATCTGCTGGGCTTCCTCGTCGCCTATACGCGCCTCAGCGGCATGGCCTCGGTGCATCTGGACACCGCGCTTTACGCTTTGATCGGATACATGGTGGCCATGGCCGCGGCCGATAGCTGCCTGGACATAGAAACTCTGTGGCGCAGGCTGGACGAGCTTGATGAACATACCCCGCCCACGGCCCAGGGAGAGCTGATCGGCTGCGATTCCTGCGGCTTGCCCAACCACGCGGCGGAAGGCGAGCCATGCCGCCGCTGCCATGCCCCGCTCCGCCGGCGCAAGAAGAACAGCGTCAGCCGCGCCTGGGCCCTGGTGCTGGCGGCGGCGCTGCTCTACATCCCGGCCAACATCTACCCCTTCATGGTCGTCACCAGTCTGGCAAAAACGCAGGGCTACACAATTATGCACGGTATCGTCGAACTGGCGCAGGCGAGGCTGTGGCCGCTGGCCCTGCTGGTGTTTTTTGCCAGCATCACCATTCCACTGATGAAGCTACTGATAATGGTCTATGTCCTGCTGATGACGCAATTCCGCCGCACCGGGTTCCTCCCGGGCCGCGCCCGCGCCTACCGGCTCATCGACTTCATCGGCCGCTGGTCGATGATCGACGTGTTCATGGTCTCCATCCTGGCGGCGCTGGTGCGCTTCGGGCAATTCGTCAATATCCAGGCCGATCTTGGCGCCATGTGCTTTGCCGCCGTGGTGGTGCTGACGATCTTCGCGGTGAACGCCTTCGACCCCAGGCTGATGTGGGATGTACTTGATGAAGCGGAGCCGTAGGCATGAACGGCGCCGCCCCCACGCCCCACCCCACGCCGCACGCCAAGCTGCGCCGCCCGCGCTTCCAATTCGTCTGGCTGATCCCGGTCGTCGCGGCGATGATCGCCGGTTATTTGGGCTACCGCACGCTGATCGAGCAGGGGCCGCTGCTCACCCTCACCTTTGCCACGGCGGACGGGCTGCAGGCCGGGCAGACACAGCTGAAGTACAAGGCTGTGGCGCTGGGCACTGTGGAGAGCATCGACCTAGCCAAGGATGAGAGCCTTGTCATCGTCAAGGTGCGGATGACCAATGTCGGCGCGCGCTTCCTCACCAGCAATGCGCGTTACTGGGTGGAGCGGCCGCGCCTCGACCTCGCCGATACCACCGGCTTTGAGACACTGGTCTCGGGCGCCTACATCACGGTCGATCCTGGCGCGCCGGGGGGCACGTATCAGAACAGTTTCGTCGGGCTGGAACAACCGCCCGGCGTGCGCTGGGGCGAGCCGGGGCACACCTACACCCTCACCGCCAACACGCTCGGCTCGGTGCAGTCCGGCTCGCCGATATTCTACCGCGACGTCGTGGTTGGCGAGGTGCTCGGCTACGATCTTGGCAACGGGCTCGGCCCGGTGAAGATCAGCATCTTCATCCGCGCGCCGTATGACGATCTGGTGCGCCCTGACAGCCGGTTCTGGAATTCCTCCGGCGTGGCGCTGGGGATTCAAGGCGGCGTGCTGCAATTGCGGCTGCAATCGTTGCAGGCGCTGCTGGCGGGCGGCGTCACCTTCAACGTGCCGCCGGCGGCGATGAACGAGAGCCCAAGCCCGGCTAACGCCAGCTTTCCCCTCTACGCTTCGGCCCAGGAGGCCGATGCCGCCGCCTACCGCACGCAGATCGCGCTCGTCACCTACATGACCAGCGACGTCAGCGGGCTGACCCCGGGCGCGCCGGTGAACCTGCTCGGCATCCAGGTCGGCGACGTGACTGGAGTATCGCTGCAAATCGACCGTACCACCGGCACGGCGCGGGTGCGCGTGGCCATGCAGGTGCAGCCGGACCGCGTGCTGGCGCTCACCAAGTCACAAACCCCCGCGGAAGTGCAGGCAGTGTTTCAGCACTTCGTCGACCAGGGCATGCGCGTGGAACTTGGCACTGCGAGCTATGTCACCGGACAGAAAATGATCGCTCTGACCACGGTGCACGGCGCCGCCTCAGTGCCGGTGACGCGCGAAGACGGCGCTTTGGTATTGCCCTGGCAGCCCGGCGGGCTGGATACGATGATGGCCAACGCCGCCGATATTTCCGCCAAGCTGGACAAGGTGCCGTTCCAGCAGATCGGCGACAACCTGAACAAGCTGCTGATGACCGCGAACGGCACGCTGGGCGGCAAGCAGATGCAGCAGACGCTCACCGAGCTGGCGGCCACATTGCAGAGCGCCAACACCACGCTGCAGGCGGTCAACCAGGGCTTCGGCGCGGATTCCAATTTTCAGCGCAATATGCAGCAGGTTTTGCAGGAGACGAACACGGCCATGCAATCGGTGAAGGCGCTCTCTGATTATCTCAGCCGCAACCCGCAAGCGCTGCTGCTGGGGAGGAAGAGCCAATGAAGCGGCGGGAACTCTCACTCCTGTTGGCGGCGTCCCTGGCCGGCTGCGCCGCGCCGGCGCCCCGCTATTACCAGCTGGCGGCGGTGCCGGGTGCTGGGCACGGCGGCAATGGCCGGCGGATCGGCGTACGCAGCGTCGGCATCCCGGGCAACCTCGACCAGAGCAGCTTGGCGCAGCCGGGCAATGCCTACGAGCTGAACACCTATGCCAACAATCTCTGGGCCGCGCCGCTGGCGGCGATGCTGCAAACCGTGATGGTGCAGGACTTGGCCCAGCGCCTGCCCGGCGACGTGGTGCTGCAGGATGGCGGCGCGATCGGCGCGCCGCCGGATGTCTATGTGGAGGTCCAGGTGTTCCGCTTCGTCCCGGACGCCTCTGGCAACGTGACGCTCGCGGCGCAGATCGGCGTGCGTCCGGCCAGCGCGCAGGAATGGAAGCTGCAAGACTTTTCCTCCGCCACCCCCGGCGGCAACACGCCCGAGGGCCTCGCCGCGGCGATGAGCACGCTCTGGGGGCAGGCGGCGGATGTGGCCGCCGGGATGGTTTAAGCCCACAAGGCCCGGACCGTGCGCGGCATCGGCATCGCCCAGGCCATCCTCGCGCTGCACCTGCTTATCATCGCTTTCAACATTGCCGGGCTGATCGTCATTCCGCTCGGTGCCTGGCGCGGCTGGCGGATCGTGCGCATCGCCTGGCTGCGCCTGCTGCATCTGGCCCTGCTCGCAGTGGTTGCCGCGCAGGCGCTCGCCGGGCGCGCCTGTATTTTAACCATCTGGCAAGACCGCCTGGAGGGCAGCGGCCAGCCGGTACAGCCCATGCTCATGCGCTGGGTGGACAGCCTGATCTACTGGAACCTGCCGATCTGGGCGTTCGCCCTGATGTATAGCCTGGTGTTTTTATATGTTCTGGCGCTGACAATGCTGGTGCCGTTCTGGCGGCACGGCGAGCGGGCTCGCGGTTGAGCGCCGCCTACCCCGCCCCCAGCACGAACAC
>DATIWS010000110.1:0-8862 GCA_035519275.1 Acidocella sp.
CCGGTTGCGGCCGATCAGGTCCAGCCAGAGCAGCGGCCGGCGGGCAAATTCGCGCGTCGGCAGAATGTCCACCGAGAGTTGGCAGGCCATCGGCATCAGGAAGAAGCCGACCAGTCCCATGTCGTGGTAATAGGGCAGCCATGAGGTGCAGCGGTCCTCGGCAGTCACCGCCAAGCCGTAGCGTGCCATGTAATGGGCATTGGCCATGAAGGCATGTTGCGTTACCGCCACACCGAGCGGAAAACGCGTGCTGCCTGAGGAAAACTGCAGATAGGCAAGGGCGTTCGCGTCCTGAGCCGGCAGCGGTTCGCGGCTTGCGGGTGCTGTATCGAGCAGCGCGAAGGTGCCGGCCAGCTTGAGGTTCAGCCCGGTTGCCGCTTCGCCGAGCCAAGCTTCCAGCACGGCCGGGCCGAACAGGGCGTCGGCCTGCGCGCTTGTGACCATGCGGCGCAGATGGGCGATATAGCCGTCCTTGCCGCCGAAGGCCGCGGGCAAAGGCAGCGGGGCGGGTACCAGCCCCGCATATTGGCAGGCGCAGAAGGCGCGGGCGAAATCACCGTCGCTCTCGGCGATCAGCGCCACCTTGTCGCCCGGCTTGAGGCCGGCGCCCAGCATCCGGGCGGCAAGCGCCCGCGCCTGCTCGCGCAGGAGGCGGTAAGGCAGTGCCTCAACCAGCTGGCCCTTGCCGGAATAGAAGTTGAAACCAGCATCGCCATGGGCAGCATAGTCCAACGCTTCGGCAATGGTACCGAAATCTGCGTAACGCATAATTTGCCCTGAATACCGGGTCGGCGATAGCTCTGTCATATATACGGGGGTTTGGCGTTGATACGGTTGTCCCGGCTAACAGAGTCGGATTGGAATGGCAATGCCGTCACCAATACAGCCGGGTTGCGGCGGGGCAGGGGGCGATTGACGGCCAGTCCGGCGCCGGCCTATCTACCCGGCCCGTTTACGACCGAAGATTGACAGCCAGGCCCAGCATGACCATCCCCGCTTTCGTGCATTTCTGCTGGATCGGCAAGCGCCTGCCTTGGGCCTATGTGTTCGCCGTGCTGTCCGCCGCGGAGCAAGGCGGGATGGACACGGTCGTGCTGCACCACACCGATGAGTTGGAGGACGGCCCCGAATTGCGCGTCTTGCGGCAGGCATCAGGCGTGCGGCTGGAGCATACCGACCCGCTGGCCTGCCTCACCCGTGCCCAGGAGCGGCTTGGCCTTGGGGATGGGCTAACCTCGCTCTACGCGCGGCTCGCCAGCCCGGTTATGCGGGCGGATGTGCTGCGCGCCGCGATTTTGTACCTTCAGGGCGGAATCTATCTCGATCTGGACACCATTACCGTCGCCTCGCTGCGCCCCTTGCTTGGTGCACCGCAATTCGTCGGCTCGGAATTCATCGTCTGGCCGCACGCGGTCCGCACCTCGCGCTCTCCTGCCGTCTGGGCGCGGCATCTGGCGCTCGATGTGCTGCGCAAGGCCATGCGCCTGCTGCCGGGGGGCTGGCGGGCGTTCCGCCGAGTCGAGGATTGGTATTTCCCCGGCGTGAACAACGCCGTGATGGGCGCGGCGCCGGGAGCAACCCTGTTTGCGGCGTATCTGCGGGCTATGCTGGCGCTGCCGCTGGAACGCCAGACGGAGCCCTACGCGTTGGGGCCGGACCTGCTACAGGCGCTTGTCAGCCATTACCCGGCGGAGGAACTCACTATCCATCCGCCCCCGGTATTCTACCCGCTGGCGCCGGAGATCTCGGAGCACTGGTTCAGGCCCAGCCGCGGCGCCAGATTGGAGCAGGTGCTGCGGCCGGAAACACTGGTAGTGCATTGGTATGCCTCGGTGCGGAGCAAGCCCTATGTCGCCCGCATCAGCCCTGGCTATGTGCGTGAGCACCGCAACAGCCAGCTCTACAGCGCCCTGGTCTGCGCGGCGATCTCCGGCCTCCCCGAGGCGGCCTGATCCGGCTTAAACTTAAGCCCGGCCTTGCCGTCACGCTTGCGGCGTGTTCGCCGACATTGTAGGTTAGCCAACCACTATAAGCGCAGTGGTGTTGACCTAACTCTGTTCCCGTTTCCACCGCTGGCCGGAGGTTGCAAGGCAGATAGGCCGGGCGGGGATTGCGCGGCCATGGCGTTGAGTGATCAATGCTATGGGTTGGCGGCGCTGTGCTGACAGGGGAAGGTTGGATTGGTGACGGCGGAGATAGAGTTGCAGGCTGGCAAGGGTTTGAAGCCCGGGTGGAGCAAATGAGTGGCATGGCTGCGCCCACCGCCCGTAAGGGCGGGCAGACCGTTGCTGTGCGCGTCACTGTGCCGGCTCCGTTGTTTTTCCAAGGATTTTTTTTCGTGAACGAGGTTCATTATGGCGAATAAAGGCCGCATCCGGATTGCGATTGCCGGGATCGGGAATTGTGCGAGCTCTCTGGTTCAGGGCATCCACTACTACACTCCGGAGCGCTGCCGCGAGGGCGTGATCGGACTGATGCACACCGAGATCGGCGGCTACCGGCCGTGTGATATCGATGTCGTCGCGGCTTTCGACGTCGATGCCCGCAAGGTCGGCGTCGATGTGAGCCGCGCCATTTTCGCCAAGCCGAACTGCACCAAGGTGTTCCAGGCCGAGATCCCCGACAGCGGCGTGATCGTGCGCATGGGCCAGGTGCTGGATGGCATCTCTGAACACATGGCGTCCTATGAGGATGACCGCACGTTCATCCGTGCCGATGCCAAGGAGCTGACCAAGGCCGAGATCGTGGCCGAGCTGAAGCGTAGCGGCACCGATGTTCTGCTGAACTACATGCCGGTCGGTTCTGAGCAGGCGGCGCGCTTCTATGCCGAATGCGCGCTCGAGGCGGATATTGCCTTCATCAACAACATGCCGGTGTTCATCGCCAGCGATAAGAGCTTCGCCGACCGCTTCGCGGCCCGCAACCTCCCGATCATCGGCGACGACATCAAATCCCAGCTGGGCGCCACCATCACGCACCGCGTGCTGACGGATATCTTCGCCAAGCGCGGCATCAAGCTGCTGCGGACCTACCAGCTGAACACCGGCGGCAACACGGACTTCTTGAACATGAAGAACCAGCAGCGCCTGGCTTCGAAGAAGAAGTCCAAGACCGAGGCGGTGCAGGCCGTGACCAAGGAGCGCCTGGAGAACGAGAACATTCACGTCGGCCCGAGCGACTACGTGCCTTGGCAGAACGACAACAAGGTCTGCTTCATCCGCATGGAAGGCCAGATGTTTGGCGACGTGCCGATGGACCTGGAACTTCGCCTCTCGGTGCAGGATTCGCCCAACTCCGCTGGCGTGGTCATCGACATGATCCGTTGCTGCAAGCTGGCGCTGGAACACGGCATCGGCGGCGTGCTGGAAGGCCCGAGCGCCTATTTCTGCAAGCATCCGCCTGTGCAGTACACCGATGATGTGGCGTATGACATGACGGAAGAGTTCATCAAGCGCCGTCCCGAGCCGGTGAAGGTTTCCGTCGTCGCATGAAATGCCTGATCGTCGCGGCCGGCCAGGGAACGCGGCTGCGGGAAAAAGGTGAGCTGAAGCCCTTGATCCCCATCAAGGGCGTTCCGCTGATCGAACGCGTGATCGGGAATGCCCAGGCGGCCGGGGTCGACGAGTTTCTCGTCGTCACCGGCTACCGGGCGGAAACGCTGCAGGACAAGCTTGGCGAAATTGCCAAGCGGACCGGCGTGCGCATCACCCGTATCTTCAACCGTGCCTGGGACCGCGCCAATGGTGTGTCCGTGCTCACGGCCAAGCAGTACCTCGACGAACCGTTCCTGCTGACGATGTGCGACCATCTGGTGGACCCGGAGATCTTCCGTGGCCTGATGGCAGCACCATCCGAGCCGGATACCGTGACGCTGGGCGTGGATTTCAACATCGACAGCCCGCTGAACGACCCCGACGACGTGACGCGGGTGAAGTGCCAGGACGGCAAGCTGCTGCACATCGGCAAGGTCATCCGTGACTTCAACTGCTTTGACACGGGGGTGTTCCGCTGCACGCCGGTGATGTTCGACGCGCTGGCGGAGAGCCAGGCGCGGGGCGATGACAGCATCTCCGGCGCGATGAACGTGCTCGCCGAGTGGCATAAGGCCCGCATCTTCGACATTCAGAGCCGCCTCTGGGTCGATGTCGATGATCCCGCCGCTTTCGCCAAGGCGGAACAGCTGCTCGAAGCCGGGCAGCTATAGCCTCCGCCATGCAGCAGGAGATCCCCGGAGAGCCGGCGCGGGAAGCGGCGGATGCCGAACCCGCCCGCCGCACCTCGGAAATCGAGGAGCCGACCAACCTCTACGTCATCCATCCGCTCTCCGCATGGATCGTGCCGCATTGCGCGCGGCTGGGAATTTCGCCCAACGTTGTGTCGCTCGCCGGGATGGGCTGTGGCGTCGCGGCGGGTTTCGCCTATCACTGGTACCAGAGCACTTGGTGCTGCGTGCTCGGCTTCGTCCTCATGCTGACCTGGCATGTGCTCGACGGTGCCGATGGCCAGCTCGCCCGGCTCACCAACGCGCAATCCGAGTTCGGCAAGATCATCGACGGCATTTGCGACTATGTCACCTTCACCGCCGTCTATGTCGGCCTGGCGCTGAGGCTCAGCGACTATATCGGCAGCTGGGTCTGGGGCTTGGTGGCGGTCTCGGGCCTTTGCCATGCGGTGCAGTCTGCCGCATATGAGTTGCAGCGCCAGCAATATAATTTCTTGGGCTGGGGACGGAAATCCGCGGCGCTGCCGGATATGCATCCGTCAAAGGCAGAGCGCATGGGGCAGCCTTTGCTCAAGCGAGCGGCCAATGTGTTGCATGGCCTCTACGCGCGCGTGCAGATCGCGACCACTGGCGGCGCGGCCGCGTTCAACGATGATTTCGAGGCCATTCTGGCGGCCCGCACGGAGCGCGAGACCGTCCTGCGCCGGGACTACCGTGAGGCTTTTGGCCCGTCGGTCCGGCGCTGGGCGATCCTTTCGGCGAATTACCGTACGATTGCAATTTTCCTGTTCGCCGTGGCGGGGATGCCGATGTTCTATTTCCTGTTCGAGATTTTCGGCTTCAGCGCCATTCTCGCCGGGCTGCTCGCCGGACAGCGCCGGCGCTACCGGCTGTTTCTCGATCAGGCAGCCTAGACCGTTCAGCTAAACAGATCTTGCTCCAATTTTAGTTTGAGCAGGCAATTTCAAGCATTTAGCGCAGTTCGAGATGCGCGCGCCGCAGCAGATACGATGCGTATGCCACCAGGACGACTGACGGCGCCAGCGCGGTGATCGCTGGGTTGAGGCTGAGGCGCAGGCCGAGATAGAAGATGACCTGCTGGCAGATCTGGAACCCGATCCCCAGCAGCGCGCCGATGAGGAGTTGCCGCCCGGCGCTCTGCATACGCTGCACGCCAAAAACGAATGGCGCGGCGATCATCACCATGCCGAACAGTGAGACGGGGACGCTGACCATCGTCCAGAACGTCAGCTCGTCACGCTGCGCCTGCTGGCCCATTCGTTTGCGTTCGCCGATGTATTTGTAGAGTGCCACTGGCGGCATGGTCTCCGGCGGCAGCATCAGCAGCTGCATCTGGTGCGAGGAGATGAACGACTGCCACGGCAGGGAAGCCAGGTGCGTGGTGGTGAATTGCGTGGCGCCAGCGGTCTTTTTCAGTACACCCGCCAGAAGCCATGTGCCGTCCGGCTGGATCTCGGCGCGCTTCGCGTGGATATAGCTGGTCAGGCCGCCATCATCGCCAAAGGCATAAATGTCGATATTTTCAGGCACGTTGCCATAGCCGAAGTCCTGCACGTTCAGATATTGGCGGTCATGCTCCACCCAGAACCCGCCGGCGCTGCGCAGAGGTGCTGCTTCGCCCGACGCGGTGGCCAGCATGTGCTGGGCGAGCAACTGCCCTGGCGGGATCACGAATTGCGTGACCAGGAACAATGCGACCGTGACCGGCACAGCGAGTTTGAGCACGGCGCCGGTGATGCGCGCCTCTGAGACGCCCAGGGCGCGGAACGCGGTGAGTTCCGAATTTCGTGCGAGCCCGCCCAGCGCCAGCAGCGTGCCGAGCAACATCGACACGGGCGCCACCTGCACCACCCGGTATGGCGCGGTGAGCAGCATATAGATGAACGCGTCTTCGGCGCTGTAACGCCCCTGGCCGACAAAGCCGAGTTGCGCAACAAAGGCGAGCAGGCTGAACAGCACCGTGAGCACCGCGGCAATGAGCAGGAAGCCGCGCAGCACGGCAAAGACAAGATAGCGGTCGAGTAGGTTCATGGCGCGCTCAGGTTCGCGGGTGTGTTGGACGCGGAGAGTTTTGCCTGCTTGTGGCGCAGATGCGGGGCGGTCACCATCAGGAGCAGAACCAGCCCGAGCAGGGCGGGCGCCCACCAGATGCCGGGAAATCTGCTGATCATGCCGTGCTCCACCCATGTGCGTGCCGTGGTGCAAAGCAGGTAGTAGCCGGCATAGATCAGGATTGCCTGTCCGAATTTGGCGTACTTCCCCTGTCGCACTCGCGTGCGGCTCAGCGGCACGGCCAACAGGGCAAGCAGCAGGGTGGAGATCGGGGTGGACAGCCGCCATTGCAGTTCGGCGATGTCGCGTGGCGCACTGGACCGGATGAGATCGGCGCTGTTCGCGGTGATCGGGTTGTATGCTGGTGCCGCGCCAGATGCGCTCTCCGGGTCGAGGATGAGTCCCTGCGCATTGAGGAGCTGGTCGTTCTGCGGGTTGGCCGGGTAGATCTCGTAGACATGCGCGTCGGCAAGGTAGACTTGGCGCCGGGCGCTTGCCGATGTTTGCTGCAGGGGTGCTGCGAGCCGGGCGAAAATGACCTCGGTATGGTCAGCGAGCTTGCGCCGCACGAACACATCCTGCGCAGGCTTGCCTGGCCCGGCCCGATGCGTGAGGAAGATGACCTGCTCGCCATCCTCGCTGGTGTAGAACGTGCCAGCCTGCATGGCGTTCACATCCAGGCTCGTCGCGCCATGCCAGGTGATGGTGTGTGACGTCCGGTAAGCCCAGGGGCGCGCCGCGAGCGACACAGCGGCCACCGCAAGGGCGATGACCCCGGCCAGGGAAAGCACCACCCGCGTGACCTGCACCGGTCGGACGCTGAGCGCGGCCATGGCGGTGAATTCAGAATCCCCATACAGCCGGCCAAAGGAAAGCAGGACCGCGAAATACAGCGAGATCGGGATCAGCACATCCAGCGCGATGAGCAGCTTGAGGCCGGTCAGCTCCATGATGGTAAGGGTGGGCAGCAACCCGCTTATGGCGTCCGAGAGGATGCTGGCCACGCTGTAGCCGAGGAACAGGACGCAGAGAATGCCGAGGATGATGGCGAACGGTCTGCCGATTTCCCGTGCCAGATAACGGTTGAGGATCAATGCGTTAAACCATTCATTCCCGGTCTTGCGGGCGCTTTCTCTCAAGCTGTCGCGGCCGCACGCCGCACATAGGGCCCAAGAGCGTGTCTTTAAAAGACAGTAATTGTGACCTGCCCGCTCTTTAAATAATTTGCCTTGCAATGTATAGGCGTTGTTATGAAATTGTCATTGCGTCGAGCATCGCGTTTGCGCGGGCGAATTCAACTAACAGACTGGCGGCAAGGACATGGGTGATTTGGTCGGGGATATCCGTGAGATCATTTTCGAGACGTTGCGCTCGTCTTTGCCGAAGCCGGTCGCAATTACCGAAAAGACGCATATTGTCGAGGATCTCGGCCTCGATTCCGTAGCGGTCATGGATTTCGTGATGGAGATCGAGGACCGGCTGGATATCTCGGTGCCGCTGGACAAGATCGCCGAGATCGAAACGGTCGGCGATCTGATCGCCGCCATGCAAACCCTGAGGTCTGGCTCCTAGTTTATGTCGCTGTTCACCAAGTTCGCGCCCCTGGCGGCGCAGTACCGTCAGCTTGAAGAGGCTGGCGCGAATCCCTTCAACGTGCCGTTCGATTCCGTGCTCTCGCCGACCGAGGCGATGATCAATGGCCGGCCTGTCCTGCTGCTTGGCACGAACAACTATCTCGGCCTGACCTACGATCCCGCTGTCATCGCCAAGGCCGTGGAGGCCACGGAGCTGTACGGCACCGGCACCACCGGGTCGCGCATTGCCAATGGCAGCTATGACGCGCACAAGCGGCTGGAACGCGCGCTCGCCGATTTCTACGGCCGCAAGCATGCCATGGTGTTTTCCACCGGCTATCAGGCTAATCTCGGTATCCTCTCCACGCTGGCCGGCAAGGACGACCATCTGATCCTGGATGCGGATTCTCATGCCAGCATCTACGATGGCGCGCGGCTCGGCCATGCCCAGGTGACGCGCTTCCGCCATAACAGCCCCGAGGACCTGGCCAACCGCCTGCGCCGGCTCGATGGCACGCCTGGCGACAAGGTCATTGTCGTCGAGGGCATCTACTCCATGCTGGGCGATACGGCGCCCTTGCGCGAATTCGCCGCGGTGAAGCGCGAATATGCCAACACCTATCTGGTGGTGGACGAGGCGCATTCGCTCGGCGTGCTCGGCGAGAACGGGCGTGGCCTCGCGGAAGCAGCGGGTGTTGAGCAGGATGTGGACTTCGTCGTCGGCACCTTCTCCAAGAGCCTCGGCGGCGTTGGCGGGTTCTGCGTCAGCGATGCCGAGGGCTTCGACATCCTGCGCGTTGTCACCCGGCCGTATATGTTCACCGCCTCGCTCCCGCCGGGCGTGATCGCGGCCACGATCGAGGCGTTGCACCAGCTGCAGACCTGCCCCGGCCTGCGCCGCCAGCTCACCGAGAACTCCCGCCGGCTCTATAACGGGCTCGCCGCGCTTGGCTACACGGTCGGGCCGGAGCCGAGCCCGGTGGTTTCCACGGT